>JARRKF010000069.1:0-8861 GCA_037388405.1 Ignavibacteriaceae bacterium
GATCTTTTTGCAGAAGATAAAATTCTGAGAGAATCTTTTTTAAGTCGGGACTTTTTAAAGAAAATTATTAAAAAGGATTTAACCAGCACACAATTAAAAAATCTTATTTTCAAACTTGGCGCACAATTATCTCTAGGACTTATTGATAACGAAACTGTATCCAAAAATTTAAGTGAATCTATTACCCAGCGGATAAGTGTTTTAGTAAAAACGAATATTGAAAAACTAACCTGGGCAAAAGATTATTTTATAATGGTTCTTGGAAGCACTGGAATGAAGACAATGTCATTCGCTTCGGATGTTGATTTGATTTTTGTTGTAAGAAATTTAAAAAAATATGAAACTATTCAAAGAGAATTTCAGGAACTATTTGGAATTCTGAAAAAAGAGCTTTCTCATTTTCAAGTGGATTTCAGATTACGTCCCGAAGGGGAAAGCAGTCAACTGGTTTGGGATTTTGAGAAGTACTTTGAATATATTGACAAACGTGCAAGAATCTGGGAGCTGCAATCATTTTTAAAAACCAGATTTGTCTGCGGGAATAAAAAACTATTTATCAAGCTAATAGATTCATTTATACATCGAACGTCGCGGTTGACTAAAGACGAAATATTGAAAGGAATAACGGATGTCAGAGCAAAATCACTTTCAAGCTTTCCAGCTGAGATGAATTTAATCGATAATTACATTTTCATCAAGAAATTAGAAATTTTTAATCAACTGCTTTTCAGCAGCAGTTCATCAAAAATAGCTGATGATGAATTGAGATATACTAAACTTGCTCATATGATGCGGATTAAAAACGGTCAGACGCTTAAAACAAAACTCGGTTCCATTCTTAAAATGAACCGAGAACAATTTTCAAAAATTATTTTCAATAAATAATATGACAAAACTGTTACAAAAATATTATTATCTGCTGGTCTCGCTTTTTGTATTTATTATTTATTTGATAACGCTTGCACCTTCTGTTGTGCAAATTGATTCCGGAGAACTCGCTGCTGTTCAGGCAACTCTTGGAATTGCTCATCCAACAGGCTATCCGCTTTTTACAATGATCGGTTATTTATTTTCTCTCATTCCCCTGCCGATGACAAAAATTTTACAGTTGAACATTCTCGCTGCGATCTACTGTTCTGCAGCAGTTGGTGTGTTCACTTACACAATAAAATTCAGTCTTGATAATCTTTCAATCTTTGAAAACCTAAAAATTTTAACGGCAGTTTTTGGAGGATTAATTCTTGCTTTCAGCAGGACATTCTGGTTTCAAGGCACTTCGGTTGAAGTCTATTCGCTTCATCTTTTATTAATTACGTTGATAACGTTTTTTCTTTTGCGGGCTTATGTTTTATCTTTTCAAAAAGATAGATTTTTCAACTGGTTACTGTTTTCTTTTTTTCTCGCGCTTGGGTTTACCAATCATATGACAACGATTCTTATTCTGCCGGGAGTTGCTTACTTATATTTCTCAAGATATGGTTTTAATTCGGGCAGTTTTAAAAGATTTATTATAATGATTTTATTTTTCATTCCGATTCTTGTTCTAATTTATTTGTATTTACCGATTCGTGCTTCTCAAAATCCAATGCTGAATTGGGGAAACCCGATTGATCTGGAACGAATTTTAAGACATGTAACAGGCAAACAATACCAGGTCTGGCTCTTCACTTCTTTTGACTCCGCAGGCAAACAGTTGAATCATTTCTTTACTATTCTGCCGGAGGAATTTTATGTTGGATTGGCTTTAGCCATAATCGGATTATTTGTTTCAATCTTCAAAGCAAGAAAATTATTTCTATTTATGCTTATAACTTTTGCTTTTTCAGTTCTCTATTCAATCAATTACGATATTTATGATATTGATTCTTACTTTCTACTTGCATTCATTATGCTTTCTTTCTTTGCTGCTTTTGGTGTTATGAAGATTTTGGAAATGAAAAGTCTTCCGAAGAATTATGCTATAATTGCAATCTCATTTTTAATTGCTGTTCAATTTTATTTTAATTTTATAAAAGCAAATCAAAGTGGAATTTATACTTTCGAAGATTACACTAAAGCCTCATTAAATGGTGTCCCAAAAAATTCTATTCTTTTCAGCTATCAATGGGATTATTTTATTTCTGCTTCTAATTATTATCAATTTGTTGATGATTACAGAAGGGATGTTACAGTTATTGATAAAGAATTATTACGAAGATCATGGTACTATAATCAGTTAAACACACGCGATCCGAATGTCCTGAACGGAGTGAGAAATGAAGTCAACCAGTTCTTAGATGCACTAAAACCATTCGAGAGAAGTGAAACTTTTGATGCGAACAGACTTGAAAATTTATATCGTTCGATAATGACTAACCTAATTTCAACTAATATCGCTAAAAGAGATTATTTTATCGGACCGGAACTTGTTGAACAGGAAATGAAAAGAGGCGAGTTCAGAATTCCTGAGGACTATTCTTTGGTTCCCTATTTATTCTTTTACAAAGTAAGTAAGACGAATGAATATGTTCCTGCGCCTGATCCGGATTTCACAATGCGGATTGCATCCAATTCAAATATTTATATTAAAAACATTGAAAATTTTGTCGGTAAAATGCTTTCTGAAAGAGCATTTTATGAGGTTAAATTTGGACACACAGATAGGGCTAAAATATATCTTAAGAAAATATTAAATAATCTTCCAGGTTTTCCGCTTCACCCAGCTTTACAGAATGTGCTTAAGAATTAATCATTAGCCGCATCAAGAAGCTCTTCTACTCTGTCTTTTGAAAGCTCAGCTTTTGTTTTGAAAGATTGAAGAGTTACATCCATCTGCTGAATTAAATTTCTTTTATAATATCTCGGTGCATAAATTGAACCATCTATCATATAGATGCGTTGAGTTTTTTCATCATAGAAGAAGTAGTTTACAAAAGGACCGCCCATTCCTTTAATATTAAGTTCCCACAAACCCTGAGTGAACAAAGCATATCTTCCATTAAAGTTAACTTCCTTAACAACAAAATCATCTGATGCTACAACAACATAAGATGAATCATTGGAAGTTCTGTAATATTTTTTAGTCAACCGATCCCTGATTACCTTAATCGAGTCTTGAGTAAGATATTCCGGCGTTGCATTATCAATCCAATAAACAAAAATCCATCGTTCCATTTCAGAATTAGCACCTCTTCGCAGCCAAACAAACTTATTTACTGAATCATTAATTGCGGGTACATAGTCAGCCTGAACATAAATTACCCAGCCGTAATCCCTGAGAAATTCTCCTTCGATTTCTTTACGCTCGTAGGTTGGATTATAAAGATTCTCGTATAATCTCTTGTCAGATTCTTTTTGAAATGTATAAAGCAGGTTGTCTGCATTCCGTAATATTTTATTGTTCAATTCTTTCATATCGGGTGCAGAAAGAACAGCAACAATCTGACCTCTCGCCCAGAGATCATATTTATAAACAATGAAATCAGAATCATTCTGAAGCTTTGCACGAATAGTTGAATCCACGACAGATTTAATATAATCCGACGTTTCGCTGGCTGAATTTAGCGGAGCTGCCAGAATAAGGTTTTTTGATCTTTGATGATTTTCCAGTTGAGATAAATTTATTCTTTTAAGTGTAAATAATTTTTCAGGCTGTGGGGTTGAGATTTCTTTTTCAAAAACTGATTTAAGAGCATCCTGCATTTCATCGTACTCTACTGAATCAGCAACAACGTAAATTTCATCTTCAAAACCTCTTGCCGGCTTCTTCGAGGTTTCACAACCAAATAGAAACAAAACACTTATAAGTATTGAAACTAGATAAAACTTTTTCATAATTACCTCGGTACGTTTGATATTACTAAATCCATATTTGGTAACAATAAAAGATATAAACCCCACATTGTAAACCCTACTGCAAGCGGAATTGATAAATTATCATCTATTAATTTAAATGAAACATTTTCTACAAAAGCTCCAATAAAAGCTCCGGCAAATCCTATTAAATACTCTTCCGGAAATCCGACTAACTTAGGTGTAAATAAAATCACTATACATGCACTAATGAAAAACGTTAAAGTTCCCTCAAAACTCTTGGAGAGAAATTTTCTTTTTCCGAATTTTCTGCCAATTAACGCAGCAGCAGAATCACTTACAATTAATATAGAAAATGCTGAAATAAAAATTAATTTGGGGAAGATTAGAACGCTTATAAGTGCAGAAATTAAAACATAAGTTGCACCATTAAGGTTTCGCTTTTTATGGTCGAGTTCATGTTTACGAAGCAGAAATCCGAAGATTTTATAAAAAATCTTCCCAACCTCGGGATGAAGATATCTTGCCAGGTCAAGAATTAAAGCAAGTGCTGCAAGAATTGCCAGAATTGTTGCAGCAGTGCTTGTTGATATAAAATAATAAACTATAGGAATTGATAACGAGGTGAGATGAATTAACTTACGTAATAATTCGTCTTTGTACTTAATAGTACCATTATCAATTTGCGTCATCTTTTACAGGCGTGTCCTTTTGCTTGCGCTGCTGGATCATGGCTTTAACGTGTTCGGGGAGTTCTTCATCTTTCTTTTTACTTTCATCAGCAAGTATGGGCGGAAGCTCTTCACCTTTAATTATTTTTTCTATTTCCTCTGAATCCAGAATTTCCCGCTCAAGAAGTTCCTTGGAAAGCTTGTGCAGTATATCAATATTATCCATTAAAATTTTTTCTGCCCGGTTCATTCCATGGTTGATAATTGAACGAATCTCTTCGTCAATTTCAATAGCTGTCTTTTCACTGTAATCACGATGCTTCTGAATCTCTCTGCCTAAAAATATTTCTTCTTCCTTTGCACCGTAACTCATTGGTCCCATTTTATCACTCATACCCCACTCACAAACCATCTTCCGGGCAATGTTTGTCGCTTTTTCAATATCGTTCCCGGCACCTGTAGTGTAATGCTCGAAAACTATCTTTTCAGCAGCTCTGCCGCCAAGTGCATATGTTATTATAGCTTCAAGATATTCCTTTGAATATGTGTGCTTCTCATCGATTGGAAGATAGCTTGTAACACCCAATGCACGTCCACGAGGAATTATTGTTACCTTATGAACCGGATCGGCTTCTGGAATCATCCGGGCAACGAGAACATGACCAATTTCATGGTAAGCAGTTGTTTTCTTTTCCTCCTCTGAAATGATGAGGCTCTTCCTCTCCATTCCCATCATAACTTTATCTTTAGCTTCTTCAAAATCGAGCATTTCAACTTTTTTCTTATTTTTTCTGGCAGCAAGAAGAGCAGCTTCGTTCACGAGATTAGCAAGATCTGCACCAGCTAAACCAGGCGTACCTTTAGCAAGAACTTCAAGATTAACTTTTTCATCAAGAGGAATATTCCTGGTATGGACTTTTAGAATACCTTCTCGTCCTTTAACATCAGGTCTGTCAACAACAACCTGACGATCAAATCTGCCCGGTCTTAGTAGTGCAGGATCTAAAACATCGGGACGATTAGTTGCTGCAATTATTATTACTCCGCTATTCTGTTCAAATCCATCCATTTCAACAAGCAACTGGTTAAGTGTTTGTTCACGTTCATCATGTCCACCACCAAGTCCGGCACCTCTGTGTCTTCCGACCGCATCAATTTCATCAATAAAAATTATACAAGGTGCATTTTTCTTTCCCTGATCAAAAAGATCGCGAACACGGCTAGCACCAACACCGACAAACATTTCAACGAAATCAGCTCCACTGATTGAGAAAAATGGAACGCCTGCTTCTCCAGCTACGGCTCTTGCTAAAAGAGTTTTACCAGTTCCCGGAGGTCCTAATAGAAGAACGCCACGAGGGATCTTTCCACCAAGTTTCTGAAATTTTGTCGGCTCTTTCAGGAATTCAATTATTTCCTGAAGTTCAAGTTTGGCTTCATCTGCACCTGCAACATCGCGGAATGTAACACGTTGGCTGGATTGACTAATTAACTTTGCTTTACTTTTTCCAAATGAAAAAATTCCTCTTGTGCCACCGCTTTGTCCCTGCATCCGGCGCATAATTATGACCCAGATTGCTATAATTAATATCCAGGGCAAAAATCCAATTAGTATATTCAACCATTCGCTTGATTGTTTATCGAAGGAATAATTTATTCCATTCTCTTTCCAAACATTCTCTTCATCTTTGATTATTGGTTCAGGAAGATAAACAGAAACGGCTTTTACTTTAGTAGCTTTTCCATCAATATTAACTTCTGTTTCTTTGTTTAGTTCAGCACGGAAATAGTAATCATTAGCATCTTCTTTAGTGATAGTTGCTTCTTTAATCATATCTTTTTCGCTAAGCAGTTTTCTGTACTCACCGAATGGAATTTCAACATAATTTTCCTGTCCGGTTTTGAATACCTGCATAACTATTACAGCAGCAAAAATCACTGCACCCCATCCTAACACCATTCTAATTATTTTTGACCAATCAAAGTTATCATCAGGGCGTTTCGGTCCCTGACCTTTCTGTCCTTTTAGTGGTTGTTTTTCGTTCTTATTATCAGCCATATATAATTTTCTAAAGTTCAAAAACATTAAATGTTCATTCTCCTTTGTCATTTAAAACGTAGATTTTTCGTAAATTCCTATACTTCTGAGCAAAATCCAAGCCATAACCTACAACGAATTTATCAGGAATTTCGAATCCAATGAAGTCTCACTTTTCCGGAAGAAATCTTTGCATCGCCGTAACTAGACAATTTGAAGAAATCAATTTCACAATCCAGATTTACATATCTAATCAGATCTGACATGAAAAGAAATGAACCATTTAATACCCCGATAAATATCGGGACGGTTGACTTATAATCCTCAGAAATTTTTGAAGCAAGCTCTTTTATTCTCCGTTGAATCTGCTCTTCAGTAAACAGAGTTATAAAATTATCTTTTCCAATTATGATTGAATCAGACATAATTAAAATCCACTCGCAGTAAGTTTTAGAATTCTATTTGTACCTTGTAAAACTTTAAATCTTTCATCAATTCTTAAACCTATTGCCCAAACGATTTTTCCTGAATTTGTTAATACAAGACTTTCTTTTTTCATCTGAGTTGAAATTTTTTCATCCGCGAGAAAGTCTGAGATTTTTTTAGATCCTTTCATACCAAGAGGAATGAATCTATCGCCATTTCTCCATTTACGGATTTCAAAAGTTTCATTTACCAAGTCACCAGAAATATACTCTATAAATTTATTAGAACTAAACTTTTGTTTTTTCTTTTCGATAGGTTCAATCGAAATCTCTTTTCCATCAAATTTAACTTTCTGGCCGATTTTAATTTTCTTTCTAACTTCTTTGTTTTTTGCTTTATTCTTTTCAATAACAATCGAATCTCTTTCCCTGATCGCAATGAAATTTTCTTTCAGGTGAATTGATTTGCCAGTTTGAGAATTAATTAATTCAATTAATGAATGAACATTTTCAGCATCGATATCAACAATAAAATTTTTCTCAATAATAGTTTTTAGAAAAATACTATTGAAGATTTCATCTTTTGATTTCAACTTTTTAAGATGTATTGTAAGTCGTTTACCACCAATATCTACTGCGGATTTAGAAAAAAGATTTACCTGTCTATCAATAAATAAATTAACATCTTTAAGAATTCTGGAAGTATTTCCAATCTTTTCCTCAAACTGAGGGTTCAATTGCTTTTTTAACCTAGGTATAATTTCATGTCGAAGAAAATTTCTTTCGTAATCAGTATTAAAATTGCTTTTATCAAATCTGTAAGAAATTTTATTTGATTTAAGATATGCTCTAATTTCTTCCGAAGTTAAGCAAAGAATTGGCCTGATAATATTTCTACGTTGAATGGGAATGCCGGTTAATCCTTTTAGTCCTGTGCCTTTAACCAGATTAAGAAGAAAAGTTTCAACATTATCACTTAAGTTGTGTGCGGTTGCAATTTTATCGGCTTTTATTTTTTCTGAAGTATTAGATAGTTCTTTATATCTTAATTCCCGTGCTGCTTCCTCGATTGAAACTTTTTTGAATCTTGAAATCTGTTTTACATCTTTTGAAACACTTTTGAATTGAATGTTGTTTTTGATGCAAAAGTCAGAGCAGAATTTTTCGTCTTTGTCTGCATCCTTGCCTCGAAGCTTATGATTCAAGTGAAATGCCGCGATCTCAATGCCGAATCTTCTTTTATATTTAATCAAAAGGTAAAGTAAAAAAACAGAATCAGCACCACCACTAAAGGCAACGAGAAGTTTATCACCTTTTTCAATAAGATGATTCTCATCGATAAACATCAACACTTTTTGTTCAATGGTTTTAAGCATTTGCAGGGGAAGCTAATTTATCAGCCCAAATAATACTGGTTTGGTTTATTTGTTCCAATATTTAGTGTTAAATTTTTCTTTTATTCTTTTAAGATGAGGAGTATTTGAAGAAAACTGAACTAACTAATTTCTAAAATTTCATATTCCAGAACACCTGCAGGAGCATTAATTTTAACTTTTTCTCCAGCCTTTGTATTCAAAAGTCCTTTGCCAACAGGAGATGTAATAGAAATCTTGCCTTCCTGAAAATCCGCTTCTTCGGGAGATACGAGAAGATAATTGAAAATTTTATTGTTTTTAAGGTTTTTAATTTTGACTTTAGAAAGAATATGCACTTTACCTTCTTCAAACTGTGATGCATCGATTACGCGAGCACGGGAAAGAATGTCTTCCATCTTAGCAATTTTCAGTTCAAAAAGTCCCTGTTCCTCTTTAGCAGCATCGTATTCGGCATTTTCTGAAAGATCTCCGTGTGAACGGGCTTCTGCAATTTTTTCTGCCATCTCTTTTCTTCCGGTCGTCTTCATTTCTTTAAGTTCTTTTTCTATCTCGACAATTC
>JARRKF010000070.1:0-9623 GCA_037388405.1 Ignavibacteriaceae bacterium
GTCTTCCAGACAATAGATAAGCCGGCTGAAACAAAACCACTGGGTGGATCACCCGGATTTCCGTATACGAATTCTATATCATTGTTACCCCAATCCGACGCATTGCTTAATGTATATAACTCCCAGGATAAACCCCTATCAGTAGTCCTCATAATTTCTGTAATGGAGGGATTGTCACCTCCAACCCAGCCTGTATCTGCATTAATAAAATCAACATTATACAAAGTATAGTTCACTGGACAACTTATTTCGCCCCAAGTTGAACCATTATTTGTAGTATTTAAAATTGTCCCCTCTTGACCAACTACCCACACATTGTCTGAATCTACAGCATAGACTCCTAAAAGACCAGGATAAGTATTAGATGGTGTTACATCGTTCCAGCCCTCTTGTGCAAAAGCACAAAATAAAAATGACAATAAAAAAATTGTAGTAAAAAGTTTCATTTCAACCTCCTAGTTATGGATGATTAAATTTTTTATTATTTGCGAGACATACTCTTGCCAATACTTCATCATGTTTGCTAATTTTCGATTAAGTCATAAATATTTGTTTTTGTTTAAATAAATTTCCGAGAGAAAATAATGGTTGAGGTCTGACTGAAGGCTATGCAGGAATAACATATTAAACTCTACTTTGTATTCTCTATTAGGTAATTCTTCTTTGACTAAAGTTGTAAGAGCAAAAGTTGCTTGTTGCTTTAATTTGTTAATTATAAAACAATAAAAAGGCTGGTTTTGTGAGAAGACTTGACAATAGGTTAGAATCAGAAGTGAGCAAGTCGGAATTACAAACTTGATCTTAAGTTTATTCATCACGACCCCGTTGAAAAAATAATTTGTAGTTAACAAATAA
The DNA here is from genome assembly GCA_037388405.1 of Ignavibacteriaceae bacterium. Taxonomy (GTDB): domain Bacteria; phylum Bacteroidota; class Ignavibacteria; order Ignavibacteriales; family Ignavibacteriaceae; genus IGN2. The sequence goes on from JARRKF010000070.1 coordinate 856, forward strand.
AAAGCTGCAGTTGCTTATTATATATGAGCTAATGATTAATACTTGGCTTCTCTATATAAAACAACTACCTAATTATAATCTACGTTTTTACATTTTTCAATCACGCAAGTGCGTGATTTTGAGATTGGACATTAAGAATTGCTTAAAGGAGTTTTTCCCTTATTGCTTTGGAAATTGCACTGCTGCGAGAATGAACTTCCAGCTTTGCGTAGATGTTGCGGATGTGCGAGTCAACGGTGTGGTGGCTTAGATAAATTTTTTCTGCGATTTGTTTTTTACTTAAGCCGTCAACCAAAAGACTTAATATTTGCATTTCTCTTTCAGAAAGATCGTAACCATCTGATCTAATATTCTGGTCTCTGAACATATTCAACACTTTTTTAGCTATGTGCGAATTCATAGGTGCGCCGCCATTCATAACTTCATTTATTGAACTTACAATACCATCTGCAGAGAGATCCTTTAATAAATAACCTGATGCACCAGAACAAATTGCATTGAAAACATTTTCATCATCATCGTGAACAGTAATTATTATTATTTTTGAGGTGGGTGATAATTTTTTAAGCTCAGGAATTAATTCGATTCCACTCATTCCGGGGAGCCCAATATCCAGTAGGATTATGTCCGGGACCAATTCCTCCTTTTCGATAAAATCAAGAGCAGCTTCACCCGAACCGAATGTATTATTACAGTTTATGCTACTGCTCTTGTTTATAGCCTCCTTTAGAGAATCGCGGAGAAGTTCATTGTCTTCAATTATTATTACGTCTGTCTTATTAATCATCTAAACAACTTTTTTCTTGTTGTGGATATAAAAATAATTTATGAAACAAGAGCATTCAATCACGCAACTGCGTGATATTAACCTCAAGCAGCAATTCAGTTCCTTTCCCGGGATTACTGTTAAGTTCCAATTTTCCTCCAATTTCTTTTGCACGATTAAGAATATTTTTCAGACCATTACCAGTTGAAACAGCATTTGTATTAAATCCCTTTCCATCATCTGAAATTTTTAGGATTATTTGATCATTCATTTCACTCAAATTAATATAAACATTCTTAGCCCCGGAATGTTTTACAATGTTATTCAGTGATTCTTTGTAAATAAAGAAAACATTTCTTTTGATTTCAGGAGTCAGGGTTATTTCAATTAGATTTCTCGGAAAATTGAAATTCCACTTTAATCCTCCAAGCATATCATTTGCAACTTCGTTCATTTTTGAAACAAGGTCTTTGATGTTGTCGGATGAAGGATTAGTAAGCCAGACAATATCACGCATTGCTTGTGAGGAACCTTTTGCTACCTTTTGAATACGATTAATCTTTGCCAAAACATCAGGATTTATTTTCCCATCTTTCTGAACTAGCTCGCTCATTAATGAAATGCTGCTGAGGTTACTTCCAATCTCATCGTGAAGATCTTGTGCAATTCTGTTTCTTATTTTATGCTTCTCCAATTCTTTTTCGTGTTCTATATTTTTTGCTTTTAATTCTGCCTCGCGTAATAGAGCTTCTTCTCTTTCTTTTCTTAGCCTCTCTTCCTCTTTTCTTTTTCTCCTTTTTGTTTCAGCATTTCTGATTAAATATAAGCTACCATCACTGTTTGTCGCTTTTACCTGAAAAACATATTCACCTGGATCAAGATTTGTGTAAGTAACGTAACGCCTGTTACCACAGTATATCCAATCCTTATCAAATCCTTCCATCATATAAGCATACTGATTCATCTCGGGAGCATTATAATCGAGCGAGGCGAATTCAAATGAGAAATCATTTTGATCGTATGAGAGTACTATTTCTTTTTTGTGAATGATGTTCTGGTTAATATCGGATTTGGCGTCGTTACCTATCGGTTGATTAAAGATTTGAAAATTAGTAATTACAACCGCAGGTAGATAATTTGATTGCGATACTCTTTTAGGATCAAAATAGTTCAATCCTTTTGTACTGCCGAAGAGTAATATGTCACCCTGAGTTTCGCATGCAGCACTGGCATTAAAAGAACCACCACTCAGTCCATCTGCAATACCATAATTGGTGAAAGTCTCGTCCGTAATATTAAAAAAAGAAATGCCGGAACTCGTACCAATCCAGAGATTACCATTTTCATCTTCCAGAATGCTTTCAACAGAATTATCTGAAAGCCCATTCTCTACAGTATATTTAATGATTTCAACATCTAGTTGTAATTCTTGTAAATTTTTCGGTTCATCACTGATTACTAATTTATTTAACCCGTTAGCCGTTCCTAGCCACAAAATAATTTTGTCATTAGAATTATTAGCATTCAATGCCAGTATTCGACTTTTTTACTCATTGGATTTAGTCTGGCAAGACCACCTCCCCAAAAACCTATCCATAGCATTCCCTTATCGTCCTGTAGAATTGTCTTAATATAATTGTAAGCAGGTGAATTGAAATTTTGGTTTGCCACATTCCAGGATTTGAGACTATTAGTTGTTATATCTAATTCTTTTAGTCCTTGCCCATAAGTCCCGATCCAGAGATTGTTCGAGTTACCACGGTTTAAGCACCAGACATTCAAAGATTTAAATTCAGGTCTTAGTACAATCTTACTCTTCTCATTTATAACTTTAATGCCTTTTAAACCACCTTCGGCACCAATCCAAAGTGTTCCATCCGTTGTGTTTGTGATTGAACGAATATTTTCATTCCGGAATTCCAGTAAATCTAAACAGAAATTTTTTCCTGATATCGGAGAATTAAACTTTGATCTTTTAGGTGAGTAAATATTCAAACCATTATCTGTTGCAATCCACACAACTCCTGATCTATCGATGGCCAGATCGTTAACCTGATTACTCAATATCCCCGATGGATTATTCTTGTTAAGAATAAATCTTTCACTTTCACCTGTGGTTATATTTTTCCTGATAAGACCTCCATACGTACCTACCCATAAAATTTTTTCATCACCGAATTTTTCTTCTACAACAGAGCTGACGCTCTTTCCAAATTGCAATCCTGAACTTACCGGCAATTTAATAGTAGAGTATTCCTTTGTTGAAGGATCAAATTTTAATAAACCGTTTAGCTTTCCAATCCAGATTAAATTATTATAGAAGGATGATCTACTTAAATACCAAAGAGGTTCTTTGAATATTTCATAATCTATTTGAGTGAATGGTTCATTTGATGATTCAGGATTATATTCATTTAATCCCCAATATGTTGACACCCAGATGTTATTATATGTATCCTCAAGGATAGATGTTACGAAATTGTCACTTAAAATTTTTTGACTATCTTTTGAGTTGATCCAATGATCAAATTTATTTTGAGAAGGATTGAATCCGTATAGACCATTTCTGTAAGTGCCAACCCAGATAAAACCGCGGCTATCCTCATAAATAAATGTAATATTTCTTCCTTCCGGATCATTTGAATCGAGAAACCAATGATCAAATTCATCTTTACTCGGATCATACCTGTTCAGTTTACCACTCATTGTTCCAATCCACAAAAATCCTTTACTATCTTCAAAAAGTGACCAAATAATATTATTAGATAATGAAGTGCTGTCATCAGGAATATTTCTATATACTTTAATCTCGTAACCATCAAACCGGTTTAAACCATCATCGGTTCCAAACCACATGAAACCATAACTATCCTGCAGCAAACAATTCACATAGCTGTTTGATAATCCATCTTCACTTGTAAGTTTTCCGAACTGTTGGTTTTGTGCAAGATTTTTCACTGAGACAAACAACAAGGACATGAAAACTAACAACGAAATATTTAATGACATTTTGATAGTCATCGTATCGTAAATTTAGATAAGGGAATTTAATTCAGCAAGTAAAGTTTTTGAATTTGCAGAGCAACTTTTAATCAAATCAAGCGTTTGGAATGTGGAATATTAAAGGAATAGAAATAGAAAGAGCATAATTAAGTTCAATGCCCGTCATCAAACGGGCATTGAACAACTTTTAACCAAATTTATTCACAGATCCTGAATTTGTCAGAATTAACGAAGGAGAACCATTTTTCTAGTTTCAATATAATAACCTACCTGTAGTTTGTAGAAATAAATTCCACTGCTTAAAAACGAGGCATCAAAATTTACTTCATAACTTCCTGCTTGTTTTTCTTCATTCACCAGAGCTGCTACTTCGTTACCTAGAACATCGTAGATTTTCAAAGTAACGAATTGAGATTGCTTCGTTCCACTCGCAATGACAGATGGAATAGAATATCTTATTGTGGTTGATGGATTAAATGGATTAGGATAATTCTGTTCTAACTCAAATTCATACACGGTTTTGGTTTCGTCTCCGCTCCCTGTTGGGATTGTGTAGAAAAATATTCCGAGATCATCAAGGTACCATCCATCTCGCATTACCCCCTGATCGGTTTTTAACTGGAACCGGATTTTAACTTGCGAACTGATATAAGCTGCGAGATCTATTTCCTCTTTTACCCAGTTACTTTTGGTTCCATCATAAACAGGTTGACCTGGCGGTTGGAAACTTCCTTCACCAGGTTCTGTATATTCACCTGCTAATGCTATCCAGGTACTACCATTATTAGTTGAAACCTGTACCTGTCCGTAATCCCAGTTACTTTCAATGTCATATTTGGTCCAGAATCTTAATCTTGGATTTGAATAACCTAAAAGATCGATTGGGTTAGTGAGTGTCATTGTTACCGTAGCATTGTTCACATAATTTCCATTTTTACTATCAGTATAAGAATTGGGTGATGAGTAAAAAGTTTTGTAAGTCGAATCCCACTGCGGACTACTTGATGGAGATTTCGTAATCGTCCAATAATTTGTAGGGGCATTAGAACTATCAGCAAAAATGTAAACCGGAAATCCAATAATAATATTTAAAGTGTCTGATGAAATAACATCGCCATTAGTAGTAGTTGTAAGAACAATCGGAATTTCCTCTTCTACAGGGACAAGATCAGATATAACAAAGGATAGTGGTGTGCTGATTACAAAACTTGATCTAGCCTCAATAGAATCAACTGATGCACTTCCCGAATTAATTGTTACATATTGATTGGTAGAAGTAAGTTCAAAATTTAGATTATACGCCGTTGCTAATCCTTTATTTCTAAACTCAGGTGTTAGCTCAACAACATCCGATGGTAAAAAATATTCCTTGTTAAAGTTTGCATTCTCAAGCTTAACATAATCACCTGCCAGAAACGACTGATAAATCATCGTCCGTAAATTTTGCTGAGCTATTGGATAAATTTGGCTTTGACTTGGCCAGAAGTCGTCTCCTATTTCAATTGTATAACCAAATGTTTTATTTTTCAATGTTTGTTCACCATACATCCAATCTCTTATACTTCCGTTTGAGTTATAGCCGAGCAGCTGACCACCATAGCCGTATGCATAACCGCTGTTAGATGTAAGCAATGCGGCAAACTCTCTGTATGTAAGCGAATCAGGTGTTTCTTCATCAATATATCCCCAGGGATATAAGACATATCCGCCATAAGTGTGCATATTGAAATGCGTTCCATAGTTGTTTAATATTGCAAAATCTCTTATTGCCTGCGATTCCGGTTCTGAAAATGCAGAAGCACCTCTATAAGTTTCATCACAAGGGTCCGGGCTTGAACCTGAATTATCATATCCCCACTTGTAACCAAAATTTCTATTCAAATCTACACCATAACAACCTCCGCCACTGTTTCTCCTGTTCTTTCTCCAGTATCCACCACCATTGGGATAATTAATTCGATTGTATTCGTATCCATCAGGATTAAAGCAAGGAACACAATAAATCTCCCTGTTATTTATGAGGAAAGTTGCTTCCGGATCGGTTCCGTAATTTTCAAGGAGGTACCACATAAAATACATTTGTGTTGCCATTGATTGTGGTTCTCTTGCGTGAACAAGCGCATCAAAACCGACTTTGGGTTCATTTTCACTCACATTAGGATTATCAGAGATTTTAACCGCCCAAATTGGTCTTCCTTCTATGCTGGTTCCAATTGAAAATTTCTGAGTTATAAGATTTGGATAGAGTTGATACATCTCATCAAGATCCGCTTCGATTTCAGCAAAGGTGTAATAACCACCCATAGAACCAAACCCGAAACCAGTGACACCAAAATCTCGTTCACTACTAATTTTAATAGCTTCTCTTTCCACCTCAGATAATTTGGGTAATGAATTATAATAAGCCATCCAGTCATCAATTAATATTTCATATGCCAAACCTGAATCTGCAATTTTTTGAAATTCATTCTCATTAACAAAAAGAATATACCCTCCTTCTTTATCAGCTTTAACTTCCTCAAAATCCAGAGCAAGTGAATACGCTTTTCGCAAATCTGTATTGTTGTTCAAAAAGAGCTTTATCTTTTTAATGTTCTGTGGAAAAATGGATATTGTGAAAGCAATTATAATTGAGATTAAGATTTTCATATAAGCACCAATATTAAATTTGATAAAAATATTATTTCCTTATTTTATGGAAGTTTGACCTGTAATTTAATCAGACTTTGAGAATTTCTCCCTCTGTTTTTGCTATTGTAACTGTACCACAGGTATCACTAAAAACGTTTACGGTAGTACGGCACATATCTAAGAAAGGGTCCACAGCTAAAATCAATCCGACACCTTCAAGAGGCAAACCAACCGCCGTAAGAACAACGGAAATCATAACTAATCCAGCCATCGGAATTCCTGCCGCACCAATTGAAGCAAGTAATGCAGTAAACACTACAATCATCTGCTGCAGAAAACTGATTTCAATTCCATAAGCCTGGGCAATAAACATTGCTGCAACGCATTCGTATAATGCTGTTCCGTCCATATTTATTGTAGCACCAAGAGGCAGAACAAAACTGGAAATTTTATTCGAAACTCCTTCATTGTTTTCAACCGCATCTATGGTTAAAGGCAAGGTTGCTGAGGAAGAACGTGTTGAGAACGCTGTGAGCAAAGGTGTTGTTAGCGCCTGAAAATGTTTCCAGGGATTAACTTTACCAACTAACCGTAATATTAAAGGAAGTGTAATTGTCGCGTGAACAATCAATCCCAGCAAAACAGTTGCAAAATATTTACCAAGACTCCCAAGTATAACAACCAAATTTTCTTTTTGATCTGCTACAACACCGACAACAATTCCAAGGATTCCGAGTGGAGTAAACCGGATTATAAAGTGAGTCAGTTTCATCATTACTTCAAAACCGGAATTAAACAAGGTCATCAAAAATTCTTTCTGTTTGAATTCAATTCTCGTAATAAAGAAACCGAAAAGAATGGAGAAAACTATAATTGCAAGTATATCGAATGAAACAAGCGCTTCAAAAATATTTGTCGGAACCATTCGTAGAATAATGTCCCACAAATCACCAGAGGCAGCAGCAAGCTCAGGGACTTCCTTCTTCAAACCAAGATCAGCACCAATTCCCGGTTGAATAAGATTAACAAAAAATAAACCGGTTATTATAGCAATCGTGCTCGTGCTTATATAATAAGCAATAGTTTTAAGACCGAGTCTTCCAAGATTTTGTGCATCGCCTATGCTTGTAACACCTGATATTATTGATGTAAGAATCAAAGGAATGATTATCATCTTTAATGCACGCAGAAAAAGATCTCCCATCCATGTAACAAGGTAGGAAATCTTTTTTCTTTAACATTTCAAGATAAGGATATTTCTCTTTTAACCATCCTTTTCCAACAGGTCCAAAAAGATTTTCAAATCGTTTTGTATCCAGTCCGGAACTACGTAATTCAAGCATCACAAATTCATCAAGGGCTTTTATCGAAGAAATCGTTTCTTCTCCTGCAACCGCACTTCCAAATTTATTTATATGATCTATATACATTTTAAGGCTTGAGTAGTTCCACCATCTTTTATTATTTGTAAATGAATGTGCAGAAGTTCCGAATCCAAAATAATCTATGTAATGCCAGTAAGCGTTGTTGTGAATACATTCATATCCAGATTGTGAAAAATTTGAAACTTCGTATTGATAGAATCCATTATTTACAAGAAAATTAATTGTTGTTTGGTATAGTTCTGCATCGTAATCTTCATCACTTATCTTAACTTTTCCATCGAGCACCATTTTGTTTAGGATGGTTCCCCTTTCAAGGATTAAGCTGTATGCAGAAATATGTTTGATTGGGAGTTTAACTGCTTGCTCTAAATTTTTAATCCATTTCTTTTTTGTTTGATTCGGCAAATTGAAAATCAGGTCAAGACTAATATTTTCAAATCCAGCATCAGCAGCATTGAGCACTGTTCTGATTGCCGTTTCTGAGTTGTGAATTCTTGTAAGAAATTTTAAATCATCTTCATCAAACGATTGAATTCCAATACTAATCCTGTTAATTCCAATCTCACGGAAAATTTTTAATTTTTCAAAAGAAACAGTTCCCGGGTTTGTTTCAAGTGTTATCTCAGCATTTTCATTCAAATAAAAGTTGTTTTTAACGGATTTGATTATTTCAGAAATATATTTTGCATCCATCAATGAAGGAGTGCCACCACCAAAGTAAATTGAAATAAGTTCTCTACCTTCAGAATACTTTTGGGCATAGTTTGAAATTTCTTTTTTAACAGAATTTAAAAACTGTTGAATATTATCTGAAGTGATGATAGAATAAAAATCACAATAGATACACTTATGATCACAGAATGGAATATGGATATAGCAGGCAGTTCTTTTCATTGCTCTAAAAATAAACTAAATCTGCCTGAAGTTATATAGAAGAATAAAGAAATGAAAAAATTATCAGAAACCGAAACCTACTCCAACTG
>JARRKF010000071.1:0-5479 GCA_037388405.1 Ignavibacteriaceae bacterium
GCAGCATCTTGAAGATGCAATAGATATATATGATAAAATAAAATCTCCGTTTGAATCTGCCAGAACAAGAGTGCTGCTGGCAGATATTTTAGTAAAGCTCAATAAATTTGCTCAGGCTGAAGGGGAGCTTGAGACGGCAATAAATAAATTCAAAGAACTTGGTGCGGAAAAGGATTTTGAGATAGCAAAATTCATTCTCAAAAATTTATACAAAGAAAATGCTGCTAATTCAGAGAGAAATGGATTTGAATTTACCGGAAGAGAGCTAGAAGTATTAAGATTAATTGCCGAAGGAAAGAACAACGAAGAAATTGCCAAAAAACTTTTCTTGAGTGTCCGTACTGTTGAAAAACACCTGACGAACATTTACAGTAAAGTTGGTGTTTCCGGAAAATCCGCAAGAGCTTATGTTTCCTCTTATGCTATCAAACATAATCTGATCCTCACTTAGCGACCCATTGTCATCCTGAACTTGTTTCAGGATCTGACCCTGTTGCGAGATCTTATTCATCTGCAAGATTCTGAAATAATCCTGTCTGCCGACAGGCAGGTTCAGAATGACATATGCAAGATTACGTGCAAACCTCACTTTAAATACGTAGTACCCCTGATTTATTCCCACAATTCAACGATTATTTTCATATCAGTAATTAGTAGAAAAAACTAAAACAAAAATTGAGGCAAGGAAATGAATAATAGTTTGAATCGGGAAAAACACAAAGTGATTGTAATTGGTGCCGGTCAGGCAGGATTGTCTGCCGGCTATTTTCTGAAAAAGAACAATATCGACTTTCTCATTCTTGACGCAAATGAAAGAGTCGGTGATTCGTGGCGTAACCGTTGGGATACACTAAGACTTTTTACTCCAGCAAAGTTTGATGAGTTGGCCGGAATGCCTTTTCCTTCCGATCCAAATTATTTTCCAACTAAAGATGAGATGGGAGATTATCTTGAAAACTATTCAAAGCATTTTAATCTGCCTGTAAAAAATAATATTAAGGTTGATGGACTTTCACGAGAAGGAAATCGGTATTGTGTTTCTGCTGGCGAGAAACATTTTGAAGCTGAGCATGTTGTCATTGCAATGTCAAATTACCAAATCCCAAAAATTCCTGCATTTGCAAAAGATATTAATCCAGATATAGTTCAGATACATTCATTTGATTACCGAGATATGTCTCAACTTCAGGAAGGATCTGTGCTTGTTGTTGGTGCAGGAAACTCCGGCTCAGAACTCGCTTTGGAAGCCGCAAGAAATGATCGTGAAGTTTGGCTTGCAGGAAGAGACACTGGACACATTCCATTTGACATCGAAGGTACACTTGCCAAATTAATTATGGTAAGACTGGTTATCAGATTTTTATTTCATAGAATTCTTACTACAGGCACACCGATAGGAAGAAAAGTAAGACCGAAAAGTGTTTCGCAAGGTGGACCACTTATAAGGAACAAACCAAAAGATTTTGTCAATTATGGAATAAAACGAATTCCAAAAATTGTTGGCGTGCACAACGGACTTCCGGTAGATGAAAATGATGAGACGATTGATGTTAAAAATATTATCTGGTGCACAGGTTTCTATCCGGCTTTTTCCTGGATTGATATTCCCATCTTCAAAGATAAGGAACCAATGCAGGAACGAGGAGTGGTGAAAAATGAGCCGGGATTATATTTTGTTGGAATGCATTTTTTATATTCATTATCATCTGCAATGATACACGGTGTTGAAAGAGATGCTGAACATGTTGTGTCTTCTATAACTTCAAGACTATAAAAGATATTGATCCATTAACAGCTATTAAAATTACCTTGCAGAATAATTATTTTTAATTAAAGTTATACGTCTAAACTGACCAGTACTTTAACTATCTACCCTCAGGTTTTAATTCTAACTTCATTTTTAAAAAATATTCTGGGAGTGTGAAATGAAAAATTCAATTATGTCCCTCTCAGGGGAGGCAATGTTTCTTTCTGATTTAGATATTTCTTCATTCATAAAAAATTTTTCCGGTCAGCTTTTAACCAAAGATAATAAAGAATATAATGCTGTCCGTTCAATCTGGAATGGAATGATAAACAAACATCCCGGTCTCATTGCACGTTGTAAAAACTCAAAAGATGTTTCGTCAGCTGTAAAGTTTGCACGAAATCATAACTTGCTCACCTCAGTTCGTGGAGGCGGACACAATGTAGCTGGAAATTCAGTATGCGAAGGTGGATTAATGATAGATCTTTCTTTAATGAACAAGGTATCAGTCGATCAAAAAAAGAAAATTGCAAAAGTTGAACCGGGTTGCACACTTGGTAACACTGATACTGAAACACAGAAATATGGAATGGTAGTCCCATCCGGAATTGTTACGGGAACAGGGCTTGCCGGATTAACTCTTGGTGGAGGATTTGGCTGGCTTTCGAGAAAATGGGGATTAACCTGCGATCATCTTATTTCAACTGAAGTTGTAACAGCAGAAGGTGATATTATTAAGGTAAATGACACAGAAAACTCCAATCTGTTCTGGGGTCTAAAGGGCGGAGGAGGAAACTTCGGAATAGTTACTTCTTTTGAATTTAATTTGCGTGAACTTGGACCTGAAATAGCTGGTGGATTAATCCTCTATAAAATTGAGGACACTGAAAAGATATTAACATTTTATCAGGATTATGTTTCCTCCGCACCACGTGAGGTAACAACTGTTCTTGTTTACCGCTATTGTCCACCGGCACCATTTATAAAAGAAGAATTCCATGGTAAACCTGTGTTCGGTATTGGTGCTCTATATGCTGGTAAAGCCGATAAAGGATTAGAGATTCTAAAACCTTTAAAACAGTTTGGTTCTCCTATTGCAGATGTTGTTGCGCCAAAACCATTTGTAACTCACCAGGCAATGCTCGACTCAGGTCAGCCTAAAGGAGCCTGCTATTACTGGAAATCTGAATACACAAAAGATATTCCGCAAAGCTTATCTGCAAAATTTGTTGAGCAGACTTTAAATATGACTTCGAAATCTTCAATCATCGCTGCATTTCAACTCGGTGGAGCTATAAATGATGCTGGGGAAGAAGATACTGCTTACAGTTATCGTAATGCAGGTTATGCACTTAACATCAACACTCAATGGCAAAATCATTCGGCACCGGATGAACATATTGAATGGGCAAGAAAGACACAGCAACTCTCAGCACCATTTTCAATGGGCAGCGGCTATATAAATTTTGCCAGTTCAGATGAAACACAGGAAAGAGTTGCTGCAACTTACGGTAACAATAAATATAAAAAGCTGGTTGAACTAAAACGCAAATATGATCCGGATAATTTTTTCAGACTAAATCAGAATATCAGGCCCTAATAAAATACTTCACTATATATAGCAAAGGGACATAATATTTTATGTCCCTAAACTTTCTCCTCAACAATTCTTTTATAAAATACTTAAACAGAGCTAACAATAATAAAAGCCAATTGTGGAAATTTCATTCTGTCATCTTACAATTAAGGTTTAGCTTCCAGATATTTGGGTTTTTGATTTGAATACTTCAAACCAATTTATTTTTCTTGAAAAGAACATTATCGCTGCAAGTATTATGAGCAGTGCAATGTTTCCAATCAATAAAGAATAATCCTGAAGTTGCAGGATGACATACATAAATCCGTAAAGGGTCATAAGCATTCCCGTGACTACTAAAGCAATTAGTTTGCTGTGATAAATGCTCTTAACATAAAGAGCAATCAACACAATTATCAGTAAGCTGGAAATCAAATAAGAATATTGAAAGATAATATATTCTGAAATCGACAGGAGTATTGAATAAAAAATTATCAGTGCCAATCCAACAAGCAGGTATTGAATAGGATGAATTACTTTTTTACTTAAAAGCTCGATCATAAAGAAGCTTAAAAAGGTAAGTGCGATTATCATCAAACCGTATTTGGAAGTGCGCATAGTTTTTTGGTATTCATCAACAGGCACAAGAAGTTTAACTCCAAACGCACTTGTAAACGCGTCGTAAATTTTGTTCTGCCATTCCTGCGGATAGGACCTGTTAAAGTAATTCACTTTCCATTGAGCTGTGAATCCATCTTTGGTAATTTCTCTTGTTGTTGGAAGAAACGCGCCGGCAAATCCCGGATTGTTCCAGGAAGATTTCATATTCACTTCAGTAAATTTTCCCATTGGAATAAAATCAAGATCTTCCATTCCGTTAAGCTCAAGTTCAATTTCAAAATTCTTTGGTAAATCCTCCTTGTTCAAATCTAAATCTGAATAAAATCCATTTTTGAAAACTTTATCTTTTAATCCCGGAATAAGCTTAAACTTTCTACCATCTAAAATTAATTCTGCGTCTTTTTGAATTCCTCTTAAATCACTGATGTTGAATGAAATGTAAATTTCATCAAGCTGTTCTTCTGAATATTTGTCTTTTAATTCAGAAAGGTTAAAAGTTCCGTTCATTTTTAATTTTGATTTATAAAGCATCACTTCATAGATACCCTTATATCTTTTTTCGGGAACAACCTGAGCATCAATTCTTAAAGTTTCAGGCAAGTAGTAATCACGCTTTGTTACAAAATATTTTTTTCCTTTATTATCAACTCTTTCTTCTTTGTGTGAAACAGTTATTATGGGACCTGCTATTGACTGTGTGCCAGCCCAGCCTTTGCTAATTTCGTTTACTGCTTCCTGCCTGTAGTTCTGCCTGTCGGTAATTAGCGATTGAACCATAAGCAAAGGTATGATAAGAAGGATTATGATCGATGCAATTAGAATGATGCGGAGCGCGACGGATTCTTTTTTCATTTCTCACCCTAAATTTGTTAGCGACGTTTAGGTTTTAGATATGCCGTTAAAAAGTTTTGTTCTCTTATCAGCGGGTCAATTAATAATGCACTTTAAATGTGTGTTGACAAATTGAGAAATATTAGCTTCTTTTGTTTCGAACAATCAGGAAAAATATTATGAAAGCACTAACGACATTTTTTTCGCTTGCCTTATTTTTTCTTTTCTGTTCTTGTGGGGAAGACTTCACTACTAATTCTTCAATAAAAATATATATGTACACCGGCTATGATAGTTCCTGGAATAAAATTATATCCGGATATCTATGGATAAAATCTGTCGATTCAACATCAGTAAAAGGAAGCTGGGATTTTAAACTTATATGTGACGAAGAAAACATTGGACCACAGATTGGGAAAGGTGTTTTCGAGGGAGTAACAGATATGCGCGGATCGATGAGTTTAAATCTAAATCCGGGATCGGCTGATAACAATGTAATCCTTAATGGGAATACATTTCTTCCTTATAGATTTGAGGGAGCCTGGCATTACATTGGGTTTGTCGGCGAAATAAATTGGGGCAGATTCGAAGCTACACAAGCACACTAATGGTGTCTGACAATTTCTGATTCTAAAAAGCACTTGTTGCTTAAGTTCTATTCGAATAGAAAATTTACCGCTACTTTATTTTTTTGGGTAGTTAAC
>JARRKF010000071.1:5541-10939 GCA_037388405.1 Ignavibacteriaceae bacterium
CCAGCATCTTCATTATGTTTGGACAAAATTAACTAAAGGAACAAATATATAATGAGATACATAAGTATTATTGCTATCATAATTTCTTTTATATCAACCAATTATCCCGAGGGAAATTCTGCAGAACCATTCCTGCCTCAAATTTTTTCCCAGTTCCCAAACGTGCGCGACATTGCGATCTCATCAGATGGTGATGAAATTTATTTTTCTGTGCAGAGTTATCAGAACGAAATATCCATCATAGCTTGTATCAGAAAAGAAGACAGCGTTTGGTCAAATCCCGAGATTGCCAGCTTCTCAGGAAAGTATTATGATATCGAACCATTTCTATCCCCGGATGGATTAAAACTTTTTTATTCATCAAACAGACCCTCTGATAGTTCCAACAGCACAAAAGATTTTGATATCTGGTATGTACAAAGAGAAAATAAAAACTCAGAATGGTCAAAACCGATAAACGTTGGGGAACCAATCAACTCAGATAAAAATGAATTTTTTCCTCAATTACGAACAATAATAATTTCTATTTTACTTGTGATGAAAGGGGCACTAAAGGAAAAGATGATATATTTTTTAGTCAGTGGAAAAATGGAAAATATTTAGAACCAATTTCACTAAGTGATTCAATAAATTCTGATGGCTACGAGTTTAATGCTTTTATAGCTCCCGATGAATCTTATATAACATTTACTGCGTATCAGAGAGAAGATGGCTTTGGAAGTGGAGATTTGTATATAAGTTATAAAAACCAGAATGATGACTGGGAAAAAGCAAAGAATTTAGGCAAACAAATTTATTCTGCCCAAATGGATTATTGCCCGTTTGTAGATACGAAAACAAACACATTATATTTCACCAGTAAAAGAACATCACTTAATAAATTTACAAAACATTTTTCTTCGATAGCGAAATTTTTGAATGCTCTAAAGAGATACGATAACGGACTAAGCAGAATTTATAAAACATCTTTAAAATAAAAACAGGAATCTATTATGTTCATAGGTCATTTTGGTGCCGGCTTTACAGGTAAGAAGTTCAGTAAGTCTGCATCGCTTGGTACTTATTTTATGGCAGCTCAGTGGGTTGATTTGATCTGGCCGATTCTACTTTTACTCGGAATTGAAAAGGCTGAAATTAAACCCGGTATCACTGCTGTTACGCCACTTGATTTCACATATTATCCATTCAGCCACAGCTTGCTAGGAGTTTTTGTCTGGGCAATTTTATTTGGGCTTGTTTACTATCTAATCAAGAAGAATTTAAAGACTTCAATAGTGCTGGGATTGCTTGTACTGAGTCATTGGTTTTTAGATTTTTTGGTTCATATTCAGGATTTGCCAATTTTTCCTGGCTCAGGGATAAAGATTGGCCTTGGCTTATGGAATTATTTTGCTGTGTCTGTAATACTTGAAGTTTTAATTTTCGGTTTGGGTGCTTACCTATATTTAAGTGTTACAAAAAGTAAAAATAAAATTGGAACATATTCATTAATTGGTCTAATAGCTTTTCTATTATTGATGTACATTGCTAATCTTTTCGGACCTCCACCAGATTCAATTATGGCAATTGGAATAGTGGGAAATGCAGAATGGTTAATAATTCTTTGGGGTTATTGGATTGATAAAAACAGAAAGCCTTATGATAAACAAAAAACAAATTAAAGAAGATTATAAATCAAAAAGACAACCGGTCGGAATTTTTGCTGTTCATAATTTATGTGATAATAAAATGTTTATTGGGACAAGTAAAGATTTGCCGTCTGTCCTTAAACGATTCGAATTCACTTTGAATATGGGAAGCTTTCCGTTTCAAAAATTAATTGATGACTATAAAAAGCTTGGCAAAGAAAATTTCGCAATTAAAGTTTTGGATGAGCTTGAAATAAAAGATGAATCAGATAGGGAAATAGATAAGGAACTAGAAGCCCTTGAAGAGATGTGGATTGACAAACTAAAAAAAGAAGGCGTTAGTTTCTATAATAAAAAATGATTCAAATCACTTTGAAAGATCCAGTAAACCATCTTCTACCAATTGATTCTTAACAGAAACGGCTAGCTCCGATATGGTTTCCTGAATGTCTTTAGGGTTTACAGATGTACTTTCTCCATACCAAACAAGCTGATCATTCTTGAGAGAATAGATAAGTATTTCGAGATCAACATAAACATTAGTGTTTGAATAAACGTAAGGATCATACATATAATTCCAGGCATAATTATAATATCCACCAAAAGTATAATAAGCTGAAGGATACATTCCTGATGAATAATAGCTTGTTTTCTGATTTACATTTTTCACAGATAATACCAGTGCTCCTTCCATTCCTCTGTCTTTAAGCTTCTGCTTTACTGCATCTATATCAGCAAGTTCCTCATTTGTTACCATTTTATATGCTGGAACAGCAATTGTATTAGGCATTTGGCTGGCAATTGCATCTTCAACATCTCTTCTCATTTGCTGATCTTTAACCATTGCAAAAACGGCTACTGTCTGAAATTTTATTGATTCTTTTGTGGCATCCGGATTTTTCCAGCTGTTCGTAATTTTATTAGAAGAACTGCATCCGATTAAAATAATTAATAAAGTAATGAAGCTTAAAATGGTCCGCATATTTCAATTAATCCTGAAATTTTTGAAAGTGAAGTTACTTAAAAAATTCTAAAACCTTGTCAATTGTTAATTGAACTTTTAATATTCTTCCTTTATGTTAATCATAAAGTGAATATTGAATTTAGAGGTTATCATGAACAAAATATTACCACCAACTTACTTCTATACATGTATTGTTATTTCTGTTATGCTGCATTTTTTATTGCCCATAGAAAAAATCATTAAATTACCTTATAACTGGATTGGTTTCCTTTTCTTCTTTTTAGGAGGGACCCTGAATATCTGGACAGATCAATTATTTAAAAAAGTAAATACAACTGTTAAACCTTTTGAAAAGCCCTCCTCACTTATTCTAAATGGACCATTTAAGATTTCCCGCAACCCGATGTACCTCGGGATGGCATTGCTGCTAATTGGGCTTGGATTTGTACTCGGGTCAATTACTTCATTTATCGGATTTATTTTGTTCGTTGCCGCAATGGAGATCGGCTTCATTCAGCAGGAAGAAAAAATTTTATTGGGAGTATTTGGTGCTGAATTCGAGGCTTATAAGAAAAAAGTGAGAAGGTGGATTTAATATTAACTGCGTGTATAATTTTTAAAAGCCATACCTTCAAAACAATCTAATCTTCTTCTCCTGGTGCTCAGGGTGGGGGATTAGTTCGTGCAATTTTAAATGACAAATCGGGTGAGTTTACTGCTCGTGCATTAACAAGAAATCCCGATTCTGATAAAGCAAAAGAACTAGCCAAAATGGGTGCCGAAGTAGTGAGAGCAGATTTAAATAATTTGGAAAGTCTTAAGAAAGCATTTGCGGGTGCTTACGGTGTCTACGGTGTAACAAATTTCTGGGAACACTTTTCACCTGAAGAAGAGAAAGCACAAGCAGCTAATATTGCTGCTGCAGCTAAAGAAGCAAATGTAAAACATGTAATTTGGTCTTCGCTGGACGATACTCGTAAATGGATTTCACTGAGCGATAACCGCATGCCAACTCTTCAGGGTAAATACAAAGTTCCGCACTTCGATGCGAAGGGAGAATCAAATAAATACTTTACAGAATCTGGTGTGCCAACTACGATATTTAATACGGTGTTTTACTGGGAAAATTTTATTTATTTCGGGCAAGGACCGAAGAAAGGGCCTGATGGTAAACTTGCACTTTCACTGCCAATGGCAAATGCAAAGCTTCCATCAATTGCAGTAGAAGACATTGGAAAATGTGCCCTGGCAATATTTAAGAATGGAGATAAATACATTGGGAAAACCGTTGGTATTGCAGGAGAACAGCTAACTGGCAAACAATTTGCTGAAGCCTTTTCAAAAGCATTGGGTAAAGAAGTTACATACAATGCAATATCAGCTGACACTTACAGAAGTTTTGGCTTCCCCGGTGCTGATGACATGGGAAATATGTATCAGTTCAAAGCTGAATTTGAGAAAGATTACACACAGTCACGGAGTATAGAACTTGCCAAAACTTTGAATCCTTCGTTACAAACTTTCAGCGGCTGGCTGGAAAAAAACAAAAATAAAATTCCCTTAGAATAACTAACAAATTAAAACGGCAGCGAATCATTCTCATTCGTTGCCGTTATATTTTCTAATCAATGATTAAATGATAATCATCCACTAATATTTCTATTCGGATTTATTTAGCGAACGCTAAACCAAATGGATTTAACCCTACTGTAATTTCTTTCACAAACACTGGTACTGGATTGCGATTTGATATTTCATAAACCGTTACCTTATCGGAAGTAGCACCAGAATGTGTAAGATATAATTTTTTAGATGAAGTATTTACTGCTACATTGTGCGGAACAGGGTAGGGAGTATTCGTTGAGCCGAGCACCTGGTTTGTTCTGGTTTTAATTGCATATAATCCATTTGTCCCACTACCCGGTAAATTGGTAGTATAAAACATTTTTCCGTTTGTAGTCATAATTGCACCGTGCGCACCAGGAACAGAAATAGTTTCAACAACGTTCATAGTAAATCTATTTAGAACATATACTGCATCAGAGTTTTGACAGGGGACATATAAAAATTTGCTCACTAATGGAATTGATAGATGAACATCTTTACCAACCGCAGCTCTTCCAGTTTCCTGAAAAGTTCTTGTACTGAACTGCACCACATAATCAGATTGTCCAGCTACTCCAATTACAGAAACGTAAGCAAGTTTACCAAGGGGACCTAAAAATACATCGTGAGGTTTGCCGCCCAAACTTACCAGATCAGCAGGTGTTGGAACTGTTGCAATCACTTGTAATGAATGAAGATCAATAACTGAAGTTGTGTTATCAATATCATTGTTTACCCAAAGCTGCTTTCCAGCTTTGTCTGCCCACATATGAAAAACTCCCTGTCCAACAGGAATAGTAGTTTCAACACTGTAATCAGAATCTTTGAAGACCACGACCTGGCTATTTGCACGGTCACCAACAAATACGCGGTCTCCTCTTTTTACATAAACAACATACATTGGTTCAGGAGCATTCGGACTAGAAGGGAGCTGATAAGTACCGGTAACTTCATCGGTTTTTGTGTTTATTACTGAAATGCTACCTGAATTACGATTTGCAATTACAATGTCGCCAGCATCTCCATTATTCCAGACACTTTTTTCTAATTGCTGATCTGAAATTCCATTGCTCTCAATGGGCGCGGACGGCTCATTGCATTCAGTAAAAAATAAAAGTGGTAAAAAAGCTGTTAGCAGAACAAAAAATTTTTTCATTTTCTGCCTCCTCATTTTGTTTTAGAATAAATTAATTATGGGTTG
>JARRKF010000072.1:0-5471 GCA_037388405.1 Ignavibacteriaceae bacterium
GAGTTGAAGGCCAACAAGTACCTCCAATCATTACGATTTTTTTCATACAATTGAGTTTTAAGTTACTTCAACTGAACAAGCATATTGGAAAGAAAATCACCGATATAGTATGGCCAGACTATTAAAGCTAATAGACCCTTGAAAAAAGTCAGTTTTAGAAAACCTATTGTGAACAACCATCCCATAAACCAAATGGGTCCCATTATTCCCGCGACTTCAACCTTTTTACCCATTGCTTCTCCATTTAATTAATTGTTTCAGTTTAAACTTACTAAAGATGGAATAACTTCCCCAATAAAACAAATCACTTTAAAGATTTAAATTTTTTGTGTGTAAAAAAATCCCATCAACTTACATTGATGGGATATACGTCATTTAAAATTATATCCAGAAAAGATCAGTTACACAAGCTGCTTTTAATCCAGCTGAATTTATTAAAGAAAATTATCAGTGCAGAAATTTCGACTCTGGAACATAAGGTTTATTGAATTTCTCAGGATGTTTGGGCAGGTATCTTGTGTATTTTCTATTATAACTATCCAATACCTCTTTTAGTTCCTGGAAAAATACTTCCTTTTTCTGATCTGTACAATCACAAGGACTACAATTACAAACGGAGATTTTCCTTTTAATTAGTAGATCCAGCTCGTTATTCAGTGATAACATTATTTTTAATCCTCCTATTATCTCAACTTGGGGGTAGATTAAAAAGTTTTTTGCAAAATGTCAAGGTTAAATTTAATTGCCAGTTGTCAAGAGATATTATACAGTGTTCTCTTGCTAAATAAAAAACCCTACCAACTTTTATTGATAGGGTATTATTTTAATAAGAACTTCTAAGTATTTATAGTAAGTATCAATTGATACTATTTCATCATTATCATTTTCTTAGTTTCTGTAAAATCACCTGCTTTTATTGTGTATAGATATACACCGCTTGGCAGATCGCCAGCATCGAATTTCACCCGATGTTTTCCAGCTGAAACAACGTTGTTAATTAGTGTCCTAACTTCATTACCAAGCACATTGAAAACTTTTAGTTCAACAAAAGTGCTTTTTGCTAGTGAAAAGTTTATATCCGTACTTGGGTTAAAAGGGTTTGGATAGTTCTGTGAAAGAGAATAATTTTCGGGCGAGTAATTAACCTCAACAATGTCCGAATAGGCAAAGGTTCCGCTATAATCTATTTGCTTTAACCTGTAAAGTAATTTTGATGAAGCATTAAATTGCGAAAGATCATTAAAGAATTCATAGTTTGAAATTTCTGTAGTTGTTCCTCTTCCTTTTACAAAACCAATTGTTTCCCAATCTGCGAGTCCCTTCCTCTGAATTTCAAAACCCATATTGTTTACTTCCGTTGCTGTAGTCCATTCCAAAAGAACTCCTTCATCTTTTACTGATGCTGTAAAAGATGTCAATTCAACCGGCACTATTATTTGGGCAATATTACTGTAGGCTGATTGACCAAACGAATTGAATGCTGTGATTCTATAATTGTAGGTTGAATATGAAACTGTATTATCAACATAAAAATTAGAATTTGCAGAAACGGTATCTATTGCAACATAAGCATCCGGACCAAGGTTCTCTCTTTCAATAATAAATCCTGTTTCGTTGCTTGAATTATCAGTCCACGTGAGTTCAACAGAAAGCGGATTTGGAATAAACTGCGCAACCAAGCTACTTGGTGCGGCTGGCGGAACACTTAGCTGCAATGTAACGTGGGTTGAATCCCATCTTCGCGAAGGACTTTTATAACCGGCATTAATAAGATACGTCCCTTCTGATGGAGCTGTTAAAATAAACGGGTTACTTGAAGTTGTGTTGATAACTGCAACAACAGTTCCGCTTCCATTTACAAGTTCACCAGCTACGTTTCCTGAGTTACCTGTTAGTGTAATCTGAACCTGCAGGTTACTTAAAGGAACAACATTCACAATGTTATCCTGAAATGTATGACAACCCGAACCGGAACAACCCGGCGAAGAACCATTAAACCCGGGCTCTGAATATAAATTCAGTGTGGCAAGAGTTGTTATAAGAAATGCAAGCAGTAAATTTTTGCTGAACATAGTCTCTCCTATTTTGATTAGAAAGATTAACGAATGGCAACTGTTATGCCGAACCGTTTTTTGCTGAATATCAAATAATATTAGCTCTGATTATCAGAAATGAGAACAATATTTTCGCGTAAATGTCATATTTGTCAAAACAAATAAGCCCCGCATTTTAGCGGGGCTTACTAATTAGCGATATCAGATTATCCTTATTTCAGTAAAGTCATTTTCTTTGATTCAACAAAGTTACCAGCAGTAAGAGTATAGAAATAAACACCACTTGATAAATTAGAAGCGTCAAATTGAACTTCGTGGTTTCCAGCAGGAACAATCTGATTAATCAGTGTTCCAATCTCCTGTCCAAGAGAGTTATAAATCTTCAGAGAGACTAAAGTATTTTCCACCGGAACGGAGAAGTTAATTGTAGTACTCGGGTTAAATGGATTAGGATAATTCTGTCCCAAGTTGAAATCTGAAACGGATGCAATTTCATTTTCAGCAGTTTGCTTTGGTAATGCACCAACATGATATGGCCTCATCATTTCGTGATCTTCGTGAGATAAAATATGGCAATGCCATACATACCTTCCGGGTCTATCAAATTTGGCAACAACTCTACCAACATATCCAGGTGGAACAATAAAAGTATCTTTCCAACCCTTTTCATTATCGGCAGGGGATTCCTTTACTCCTGATAGTATTACACTGCTTAAGTCTACACTTGAGCCCTGGCCGTATTCGCCACTGTGTTGTAGCATATCTTTTGGAGTAGATGAGAAACCAAGAATTTCTTCACGATCAATAATCTGGAAAGCGACAAGGTGAAGATGTACCGGATGAGCATCACCGGTAAAGTTATAAACTTCCCATTCTTCTACTGCGTTTAAAGCAGGATTTTCTGTAATCGCATCATCCCAGGTTAAAGATTCTATGTTTCCACCGATTACACCACCTAATAAAGGTTGTAATCTTCCATATTCGTCAGTTCCTTCAAATAATCCTAGTTGACGAGTTACAGTTCCAGCACCTAAAGGAGCAATTGTATTTAAGGTTGTTCCCGTAGTAACAGATGCCAATGGTACAGCTCCATTCAACTGTTTGCTAACATCAAACATCATAATTTGACCAGTAGTATTAGGATCAGCAACGTCCTCCGGCTCGATAGGTAATCCTCCAAAAGGAGAATCCGGGCCAAAATTTCTTAAGTAAACCTGAGTATTTTCTAACCCGGTAAAGTCAGCAACAATGTCAATTCTTTCTCCGGGGGCAATAATAAACTGTGTTAATGAAACAGGATTATTGAGCAGGCCATCGTCACTTCCAATCTGTAAAAATGACTGAGCTGTTCCATTAAATTGGTCGTTCCTAAACTCTAACACATAGAAACGAGAATCCGAACCATTTAAAAAGCGAAATCGGTATGGTCGGGGTTCAACATCTAGTTTTGGCCATGCTTTACCATTAACCAGAATAAAATCACCAAAGAACTCTGCTAAAGCTGTTGGGCCACCGTTAGGAAAGTTCTGAATAAAAAGAGGATTTAGATCTACTCCTTCGCCTTCAATAAACTCTTCATAAGGATTCCAAATAGTGTTTGGTGCATCAGTTGGATTTGCAGGCCAGAATAATTCTCCGTTTGCAGTAAAATCTCTATCCTGAATAACTATTTCAACCTCGTAATCTCCACCAGGTAAAACATTTGTGTTAATAAGGTTATTCTCGTTATCGTCTCTTAAAAGATAAAATCCGGCTAATCCCATATAAACATTTAATCTGGTGATGCCGAGCGCATGGTCATGATACCAAAGTGTTGCAGCTTCCTGATCATTATCATAATAGTATCTCTTTTTTTGCCAATATTTGCCCATTGTTTTGAAGCCCTGTGTAAACCAGGCTTCAGGCAATCCGTCACTAGCAGATTCTGTGTGGCCGCCGTGCAGGTGAGTAACTGCAGGAACATTACCTGCCGCATACCAATCTCTGATCCAATTTATTTTATCAGTTAACGCTGTTATATTGGCAGGGATTGGATCGTGTGCCATATGTAAACTTGCATCAACTGGTAAGAAATGACCGGGCAGGTTGTTTTCCCACTTTATCTTAACTTTTTTATCTCTTTGTGCAACTATAGTTGCCCCAGGATAAGTTGCCGGTAGACCATCAAATTGATATGCCCATACAGTTGTGCCCGAGTAGCCAGCAATGCCTTGCAGGCCAAGATCCTGTGTAATCTGAACCATTTGAGCATTGTAATTCTTACTACTGGTTGCATCAAGCCTTAGTCCAAGATCTTTAATAACAGGCAAAGGGTTTTGGAACTTTGTCTGAGTAGTTGGATCAAGTAGTTGTGAGTAACTGGTTTGCTGAAAAGATATCAGCAGAAGTGCGAGCAAAATTCCGTAATGGAACTTGCGAATCGAAAAAAGAGAAAGCATAGTACCTCCTGTTTTTGTTGATATATAATTAACCTTATTATTTAAGGAAACTTTTTTACTCGTTTGCTTTTCCTTCTTTAGGAAAGCTTTTAATTGTAAAGACTTTTTTAAGTTTTTAATTAAATATGTTTTAATTGTTTTGCCCTCTTCCACAGATTAGAATTAATCTGCCGGATAACGCTTGTTCAGAATTGATGATATCTTATAGGCATTTAGCGTACCACTAAATTTTAATCGATTGTATTGAAAAAAAGAAGAATGTTAACAGTGTGTTCGTTTTATACCGTTTGGAATTCGGAATAGTGGTTTTGAAATCGAACTTGTCAATTTATGTTGGATTATTTAACAAGCGGTTTCAATTGTTGGTTGCAATTAAGTTCTTTAATAATTTTTTAGTTATGCAATAGTTCGGCGGACTATATTAAGAGGTTCTTTAACTCTGGTTTATTTCGGAAAGAATTTTATCGAAGTCAGGTATTAAGATGTCTCGGTCATCATAGGTTAATTGCCATTTTAAATATTCCTGCCCGCGTTCATTTGAATAATCTAAGCAAGTAATATTATTAAAATCGAATGAAATAAATTCTTTTACCATCTCAACAAAAAAAGCGGCCTTTTGGTCATTAGAAGTTGCAATTATTATCCGGGTTCTTTCACTATGGGGAGCAGATTTTATATTATTTAGCTTATAAAAACTGATAAGAGGAACTTCTCCGTCTCTTGTTTTAATTGAATCGGTTCCAATCGTAAAGTGTTCAGTAAGCGAATAATCGCCCAGAGGATTTAGAATTGAAGAAACGCACTCAATGGCCATTCCAAATTCTTTACCTCCAATTAAGAATACTACATATACTTGTCGCGAATCCACAGTTCCGTGACTTGCCTGCTCCAATTGAATATGCACTTGAACAGAATTATCCGAATCCGTTTAATCCTACTACTACAATCAAGTTTGCAATACCCGAAGCAACAAATGTAC
>JARRKF010000073.1:0-8478 GCA_037388405.1 Ignavibacteriaceae bacterium
TATCATAATTCATAATAAAGCACTTCAGAGTGAAAGCGCAACATTCTGGTTGGGGGGACATGCCGGAGGATTGTCGATACTGGGTAGCAAAGGTGTCTATGTTAATAATATCATACAATATAATGAAGTGAATGCGGTCAACAGCAGCTACGGTGCAGGCGTAGTATTCGATTATCCGCCTGATGACCTCTATTTCCGAAATAATATTGTTTCCCACAACACTTATAGTGGTGCCGGTTATTGTTATGGTGGAGGTTTTGCTATTTGGGATGGCAGTCCAACTTTAGAAAACAATTTGTTCGAAAAAAACTTTGCTACTTTTGGGGCCGGTGGCTGGATAGGTAATGCTTTTAGTTATGCAAAAATTATTAATAATACCATAATCAAAAACTATGCGGAACTTAAAGGAGGAGCTATTTACACTAAGAGTGCAGAACCAACTGTTATGAATTCAATTCTTTGGGAGAACGAAGCACCTGACGGTTCCGAAATTTTTGTAGAGAGTGGAACAATTAACGTTACTTACTCAGATGTTATGGGTGGTTGGACTGGAACAGGGAATACAAATATGAATCCAAAATTAATTTCTAATTATTCTCTGTTGCACCATAATTCGCCTTGTATAGATGCTGGAAATCCAGATGCTTTGTATTTTGATCCCGAAGATCCATTCCATACGGGATATGCAATGTATCCGGCTCGTGGTTTTGTTAGAAACGATATGGGTGCTTATGGTGGTCCTGGTGCAGCACAATGGTATGAATTTCTTGAAGGAGACGGTTTTCAAGTTGAGCAGCAAGGAATCCTTTCTTCATCAAATGAGGAAGTCAAAATTGATAACTATCCAAATCCTTTTAATCCGCAAACTACAATTCAACTAAAATTACCTAAAGATGGATTTGTTAGTTTGAAGATTTATAATGTACTGGGACAGGAAGTAGCCACTTTAGTTTCAGAGAATCTTACATCAGGAAGCTACCAGTATGTATGGAACGCTAGCAACTTTGCGAGTGGAATCTACGTTTATCGTCTGGAAGCAAATGGATTAGTGATGGATAAAAAAATGATATTGTTGAAATAAAAAATCTCTCCCTTAATCCCTCTCCTGTCATACTGAGCTTGTCGAAGTAAAGGAGAGGGAAACAGGGTGAGGTAAAAATTTAATCATCCATAAATAGGAGATTGAAATGAAAAAAATATTTTTTACGCTATTTCTGATTTTTCCATTCTTGATTGTTTATCCACAGGACACAATTCACGTACCTGAAGATTATTCAACCATTCAGGAGGGGATTAACGCAGCTAATAATGGTAACATTGTACTGGTTGAAGATGGAGTATATACTGAAAACATCAACTTCAGAGGCAAGGCAATTACCGTAGCAAGTCATTTTATAATTAATGGAGATACAAATCATATTAACAACACCATTATTGATGGAAGCCAGCCAAATCATCCAGATAGTGGATCGGTTGTTACATTTAACTCTGGTGAAGATACAACTTCAATGCTTTGTGGATTTACTATAACTGGAGGAACAGGGACTTTTATTCCAACTGGTCCACCACCAAGTCCACCTTTTAATCTAAGAATTGGAGGAGGAATATATATAGCTTATGATATGGGTGCCAAGATAACAAACAATATAATAGAACAAAATTCAATATCTACTGTTGATTATGCTGGTGGAGGTGGTATCTATGCAGAAGATCCTGGAGGTAACGGTTACACCATTATTGAGGAAAATATTATTCGAAATAATACAGCTTCAGGGGAGATCACTTTTACTACAGGGGGTGGAATATGTATGGGTGGAAATGGAAGGATTGTGAGAAACACAATTACTGGAAATTTATGTCATTCTATTAATACTGATGTTATAGGTGGAGGAATAGTAATATGGTTACTGGATGGAAGTCAAGATACTGCTTATTGTTTAGTCGAAGACAATATTATCAGTGATAATAAATCTGTCTCAGTCAATGGTAGCGCACATGCTGCGGGACTAAATAGTAGTAATACGGTGATCGATTTAAAGAATAATGAAATTACTAATAATATTGTTGAGACAAATGTTGAAAGTTGGGGAGTTGCAATGCACCTAGGTGGTTTAAGATCTGCTGAGAGTAGAATAGAAAACAACCATTTTATAGGAAATCACTATATAGGCAGTGGCACTTTTTATGGAGGTGCTATGTATATTTCTAATTCTCATCCGATGGTTGTCAATAATATTATTAATAATAATGAGGCTAATTTAGGTGGCGGAATTTATCTTGTTAATAATTCTCAACCAGAATTTATTAACAACACAATTTTTTCAAATACAGCAAACAATGCAGGCGGTGGCTTTTACTCAAATCAGACTACATTGACAATATTAAATTCTATATTATGGGAAAATTTGGCACCATCCGGGTCACAAATTTACAACAATGGAGGATTTGTAAATGTTAACTATTCCGATGTTGAAGGTGGCTGGTCAGGAATAGGAAATATAGATTTAGATCCTGAATTAATGGATACGGTATTAACTTCTGGTGATACTTTATTTGCCTGTCTGCAATATAGTTCGCAGTGCATTGACGCAGGTGATCCAGATTCAATTTATAATGATCCTGAGGATCCAAATAACTTAGGATATGCTCTCTGGCCGTCGTGGGGTATGGTTAGAAATGATATGGGTGCTTATGGTGGACCTGGTGCGATAAAGTGGAGAGTAGTCACTGATGTTAATGAGGATTTTCAATTTACAAATGAAATTCCAACAGCTTTTAAACTATTACAAAACTACCCCAATCCATTCAATCCAAGTACAGCAATAAGGTTCAACATTCCAGAGTTACGTTTTGTTATACTAAAAATTTACGATATTCTAGGAAATAAAATTACAACACTCGTTAACGAAGAAAAACCTGCAGGTAATTATGAGATAACTTGGAATGCAGCCAACCTACCAAGTGGCGTTTATTTTTATCAATTAAAAGCAGGTAATTATGTAGAGACCAAAAAAATGCTTCTACTTAAGTGACGAAGTCATCCTGAACTAGATTCAAGCTCTTAACTTATAATTGAAGCCCCAAAATTTTTGGGGCTTTGTTATTTGTATTAAAAAGAATTCATTAAATAATTTGTTGACTTCAAGTTAACCAGTACGGATATTTAGGTAAAGTTATAATTTTATTTAATAATTTGGTGATTAAATGAAACACCTTTATGTAATAATAGTTTTTCTGATTACCACTTTAGTTCCAGCTCAATCCCAATTTCAGCAATTTTTAAATTACGTTAACTCTCTTGGTGATCCTGTAGCTAAACAATCTGCAGTAGATAGTTTTATGACTTACGCAAGAACGCAAGGGATCCCTTTCATTGAAGATTCAACTGCAAATTTTATTTACCTTGGAAATCCAAGTTCAGTTACGGTTCCGGGAGATTTTA
Organism: Ignavibacteriaceae bacterium; assembly: GCA_037388405.1. Classification (GTDB taxonomy): domain Bacteria; phylum Bacteroidota; class Ignavibacteria; order Ignavibacteriales; family Ignavibacteriaceae; genus IGN2. The sequence goes on from JARRKF010000073.1 coordinate 3,443, forward strand.
ATGGATGGAGTACAACTGTTTGGCCAATGACACATCTTAGTGAAACGAACTTCTGGTATCGTTCGGAAAATTTTGAACTCGATGCAAGACTTGATTATAAATTTGTATTGAATGGAAGCACTTGGATTCTCGATCCCGAAAATCCCAATACCTGCCAGGGAGGTTTTGGTCCTAACTCAGAACTTTCAATGCCGCTGTACATACAACCCTGGGAGATAGAATATAATCCAAGTATTGAACACGGGACAGTCATTCAAAAGACAATTTTTAGTACAATTGTAAATACTAACTATCAGCTACATATTTATCTGCCTCCAGGATATGATTCACTTAGTGCAACAACTTATCCAACAATTTATTTTCAGGATGGCTCAGAATACATTAGTCTTGGAAAAGCTGTTAATGTTTTGGATAATCTTTTAGATAGCTCAAAAATAGAACCTGTTATATCAATTTTCGTTACTCCAAATAATCGAAATGAGGAATATGCTGGTTCATTAAGAAATCAATACAGATTATTTTTTGTAAATGAACTCGTTCCATACATTGATGTAAATTACAAAACCAAGTTAGACCCTAAAGAAAGGTTAGTGCTTGGTGATTCATATGGAGGAAATATATCTGCACTCATCAGCTACAATCATCCTGAAGTTTTTGGTTTATGCGGTCTTCACTCTGCAGCATTTCAACCGAATGGATATGAAGCTTACAATCTGATAGTTAATGGACCAGTTAAGGATATTATTTGGAGTTCGATTTGGGGAACATACGAAGGTCTTTATGTTAACATGAGAAATTTCAGAGATTTTTTGATTAGTGTTAACTACGAACTTGATTGGCTTGAACGACCTGAGGGACATAGTTGGGGTTTATGGCGTGCTACTATTGACCGAATGCTTAAGTATTTCTTCCCGGTAAATCCGAACAACATCATTGTTGATAACAATACTGTTCCAAAGGATTTTATCCTCTACCAGAATTACCCAAATCCTTTTAATCCAGCTACAAAAATAAGATACTCAATACCTCAGTCATCTAAGGTTAAAATTAAAATCTTTGACATACTCGGTAATGAATTAGAAATATTAGTTGATGAAAATAAATCTGCAGGGATTTATGAAATAGAGTTCAATGCAAGTTCATTACCTAGCGGAACTTATTTTTATCAACTTAAAGCAGGAGACTTTATTGAGACAAATAAGATGATTCTTCTAAAGTGACAAAGTCATCCTGAACTCGTTTCAGGATCTGATGTTATAAACAAAGCCCTGAAATATTTTGAGGTTCTGTTTTGTTAATCAGATTAAGTTTTATGAAAATTATACCTCAACAGTTGCAAAATCAGTATCAGGTATTTCTAAATTTGTGAACTCTTTTGTAATGGAAATATCAACTTCAGGATATTCATATAATGGCATTCTTGCTTCGGTTTCACCAATTGAATAACCGTAAACGTCAATATATTCTTCTTTGTTATCGCCAATTTCTTCAAGCTGATTTAAGTATTCGCTTATTGATTTTGATTCGATGATAATTACCTTCTTCATTTGTTCAATTATCGGACTGTGTGATCTTGTACTATCATGCTCGAACTCGAGAATTCTTCTTCCATAACGCGTAATACCGATTACTCTGAATGTAAGACTTTTACCAACTCCCGGAAGATTTAGAACATTGCGATCAGTAGCAATGAAAGGAATATTCTCAGCTTTACGGATTGAATTAATATTTTCAATAATGTTTTCTGCATCTTCAGTAAATTTTTTGGTTAGTTCAATACTACTTTCAGAAAGATTACCGATCACTTTTTCTTCAATACTTTCCTGAACAGCTCGTGAATTTGGAGCAAAGTTAAAGTAGTTTTCCATATAACCTTTTACGGAGAATGTGTAGTAGGGGAGAACTCCAATATCATTCATTACTTCTCTTAACTTTAAGTTATGCCCTCTTCTTGATGAAGCTGTTGTAAATACATGTTGATTTGTGACAATCCACCCTGCATTAATTAATTTCTTTACAGCTTCATCATCAAGAATATTTTCAAGTGATTTATCTGAACTCATAAGAGCATCACCACCTGTAATCAATATATCTCTTAACTGAGAATCATTTTCAAAATATTCCATTAATCTTTCAAGTCTTTCAGACCAGGTCTCATCCGGTCTTAGTTTATTTAGATTGAAATTCAAATAACCATTCTGAAAGTCATACATTCGCTGGCAGGACGAACATAAACCGGCGCAAGCTCTTCCCATGGTGTCAGGAATTAAAATAGCAACTTCAGGATACCTTCTGTGAACGTTGTGATGTGAAGGAAGAATCCAGCCAGCGGCATTGGGTTTTCCCGGTTCAACTTTATCTTCTTTTTCCCAAGCGGTGAGATATCCGAATTCATCAATTAGTTGTTTGCTGTACACAACGTAATGCCTGATTGCAAGATCTGCACCAACAGCAAAATAGGGAACGCGAACGTGTAAAAGTGAAAGGTAGTAAGGATTTACAAAGAATGGAATTCCTTTCTTCTCGGCTTCATATAATATTTTCATTGTATCAGGATCGAGAGAGTAACCAAGAAACTCGTTTAGCAAATCTGGTGATCGTACCGCAAATCTTAAATGAAATGTACTTTCCTTCCACCATTCAAGTGCAATTTCTAACTTTTTATTTCTGCTAAGTTCAGGATCAAATTTATATTTTGAATCATTAATTTCACCTTCATCAATTTTATCAATAATGATGTTTAAAATTCTTTCTCTATTTTCTTCCCGAAGTTTTACAATCCTTGGATCCAGACCGGATGGAAATCTGTTCATCCATTCCTTCAGTTTTTCTCTGCTATATTCTTTCTTAATTTCTTTTCCCATCAGTTGCCTGAAAAGATGAATCATATCTTCAAAGAAATCGGGCTTTGCTCCACCTGTACCTTTGTTAACTCCAAGCCAAAGCAATTTAATTGGATTACTTACCGCAAGCTGACCACGAAGATTTAAATCAATGAATTCACGCCCGGCATTGTCAACATAATCAAGAATTCTAATAGCGGCGATATCACTCCAATCCAATGATTTGAATGATATTCCGCTACTAATACCTTTCTCATAATATTTGATTGCGTTCGGTTTATCCTTAATTAATTCCAGAATCCAGTTTTTAACACCAACCAATGCTTCGGTTTCGTTTTTAGAGCCGTGCATTGTTTCTTCAAGCTTTGGATTTTCCTTGAGTAGAATTTTAAGTAATCGGTGAGATTTAACTGTTATTGCTATTTTATCTAATTCATAAATCTGTGACATTTTGCTCTCCTTTTCAATTTACACAAGGTTAAGCTGATTGTCCCTTTTATGAATGTTGATTCGAAAGGGAGATCAATTTTTACACAAATTAAATAAAAATAGGATTAAATGCCAGAAACATGTAACTATAATAAAATTTCGTTCCTCTAATAATTTCAATTCAAATGAAGCTTAAAAGATTTCTGAATTTTTCCTTGTCAGTTTACTAGTTTACCTTGCCGATTCAGTCAGAAGTGAATTCAGGAATTAATTTAGGGCAGAAATTTGGTTATAATTCTTTACTTGTTAGAAGAAATCTGTTGCAAAAATTATCCCGGTGGAAATTTTTCCAACTTTTTATATTCAAAAAATTAACTCAGTCATATCACATTTGCTTACAAAATCTTAATCTTTTTTTAATGTAAACTTAATATTCAGTTTTTATAATTGCGTAAGTCATAATGAAAAAGACGCAAATGTTTAAACCAACAACTTAACATTTACTTGTAAGTGAAAATATTCAAACATTAGAAAACAATAAATCACACTGCTGGAAAATGAAATTAGTCATAAAATTAAAACAAGTAAGAAAATGAAGGCAAAAAAGGATATTACAATTGTTTTCAATCAATTATTCAGCAATTATTCTCTATTCGGAAGTTTAATAAAAAATAGACGAGTTAATTTTTCATCAATACTGAAAACAAATTCCAATCCAATAATACAATAATTTATAGGAGACTTAAATGCGAACAACATATGAATCCATCGGAACAGTAAATTTCCAAGCAATACCTGATCTGGCAAAAGATTTATTCAGTAAAAATTATTTATTAAGAAAAAAAGCTAGAGAAGAATTGGTTGAGATTGGTGATCCCAGTCTGGAAATCTTAAAAGATTTGGCCAATAATGGGGATCAAAATGCCAGATGGGAAGCAATTATTACAATTGTGCAGATAGGAAGCAACGAAACTCTTGGTGTTTTATTAAAGGCTCTCGATGATGAGGAATTCAGTATACGTTGGTTAGCTGCTGAAGGATTAGCAAACCTTGGAAAAATTTCATTAATGCCTTTACTTCGTAAATTAAGAAATAATCCTGATTCTGGTATTTTACGTAGAGGCTCATTCCACGTACTAAGAGAACTAATGAAGAAAGGAATTTTTAAGGATGAATTTAATCTGATTAATTTATTAGCAGATGATTATCAGCATAAAAATATTTCTTATGAGGTTGACCAGACTATTAATTCATATTCTCGTTTAAGTTAGTAGTCTTTAAATTAGCAATAGTAGTGAGGTGCATCAAAAATATAATAATGAGTTATTTGTAAGAAAATGTATAAGGATTAAAAATGAACATAGATGAAATAAGTAATTATCAGCCTTCAACACCTTTAAATATTATTGGAGTTGAGAAAGCTGATGAGGGTGAGATTGAAATTGCAATAAGATACTTTACTGAAGCAATTGATCTTGATCCAACTGATCCAAAAGCGTATTTCAATAGAGCAACCTTAAGAGTTAAAATTGGCGACATTCAAGGTGCAAGATCAGATTTTACTTTCGCAAGAAATTTGAATAAATGATTTTAAGTAATAATCTAACTTAAATCTTTGCTCTCTCTTCAAGGGGCAAAAAATATTCAGCCATCAGAGTAGATCAGTTTTTAATAATCGATATACCTGATGAATTTAGGGCAAAGGATAATTTACTTTCATCAGATAATTTCTTCTCAGATTAAGATTTCTAAAGTCTAAAAAAA
>JARRKF010000073.1:8563-9139 GCA_037388405.1 Ignavibacteriaceae bacterium
CATATATTTTATTAGTATTTTTCGACCGTCATTTATAACAATTCAGAGCACTTAATAAAAAGACTTTTTTACACTTTTTTTCATGAAAAAATTGTTACGTTTCTTTCTGTTGTCCTTACTATTATGCGCTTTTTATGTATACCCGGGTGATGACGGCAATCGAATTCCAAAAATACTTGATGATGATAGTGATAAGTACACAAATGTTGGTAACATTGGACTGACTGTAACAAACTTTGGTACTTATGGAAATGGTTTTGTAACTTGGCCTGACCAACCAAGCTGTGAGTATCCACTCGGAAGCGGAATAGAACACATTTTTGATGGCGGTTTGTATGTCGGTGGGTTTATCAGAGGAGTTGGTGGTCCTTTTGTTACAACAGGGGCTGTTGATGTAGCTTCAATTTCATCAAGAGGTGGTGGATTTGAGTTTACTAATGCTGCAGGCAGTTTGGTAAAGGAAAGATCTTCTTTATTCGATTCTAGATTTTTTAGCCCCTCAGCAATTTCTCATCAGGATTTTGTGATGGACTATACAGATACAAACACTGTATTCCTTAATGGTGAACCAATTAT
>JARRKF010000074.1:0-5458 GCA_037388405.1 Ignavibacteriaceae bacterium
GCTCTTCAAATGATCATCTTCCAAATGTTATGAAAAAAATTAGCCTATTAATTTTAACTCTGTTATTTATTCTTTCTTTTGCTGTCTCTTGTTCCAGAGAAACCAGCTTCAGCGAAAAGATTTCCGGTAAATGGAAAATGGTTAAAGTGCTGGAACTGAATAACGACGTAACTGAAAATCATAATCCCGGTAATAACAGGTGGATAAGTTTTAAAGCAAACCCTGATACTTCTTTTCAAGGAACGTTTGAAAGCGGAACGGGGGAAGAAAGAGAGAATACAGGTAAATGGTTTTACGACGAAAAACTGAACGAATTTTTCCTCGACAGTGATGCCGGTGAGGAAGATGACAGCTACTGGCAGGTTTCATTCAATGCCGATACAATGTGCTGGAAAGGAAGAAAATTCGAGTTTAATAAGCGGTTTGAAATTTTCTATAAAAAAGCCGAGTGATGCCTTTAATATGATTGTTGGCAATACTTTGATCAGCAGTTTTTATTTTTTAATCACCGCAACCGGATAGTAAGTATAAATCTCTTTCTTAACTAACCTGCTTATTCCATCCGGAGTGTACTGGTCGTAGTAAATAATTTCTATCGGCTCACCGGATTGTGTTTGCAGAATTCCATCGTTCTGTTTTGCAACGGAACTTTCGCTTAAAATAACACTGACAAACTTGCTGGAATTATTTTCAGTTTCTGCAAAAATAACTTCTTCCAAATCACCGGAGATTTTTCCTCGTAAAAATCCTTTAACATACTGTCGTGTATCCGGATCGAGGTTGCGGTCGGCATCCTGGATAACAATCCTGTTAAGTTCGTTAATCCCAAAGTGATCGTAAACTTGGGTGTAGGTTTTATCGGTCAAATAAATTTCTGCAGACGAGCCAGTCAATAAAACATCTCCCCAGGAATTTGGATTCATCCATGTGTATGTGTGTATGTTATGTGGCAGATATTTATCGGTTACCCAGAATAATCTTTTTTCATAGCCATCTCTTTCTTTAACGCTTGTATTTACAAAAAAATGAAAACCAATTGTGCTGCCCAGCAATCCGTTAACGTACTTAAGCTCTTCATCGGTTTTAAATACGGCCTCGACAATGTAGCCTTTGTCTGTTCTTCGTACATAAAACGGAGTGGTTCTTGCAAATAATTTGTGGCTTCCAAGGGCTTTACCAAAATACGGACTGTAAGGTGCAAACCAGAACTGGAAGCATCCTGCATCAAAATTATTCTCCAGCTTCCAGTTTAGCGCATCGAACCAGACTTCCAGTGAGTTTGTTGTCCACCACGCACCAGCATCTTCTCTTATGGGGTAAGGATCGGTTACTTCTGCTGCTAAAAATATTTCATCAAAATCCCAGGCAAGATAGACCTTCGCAGTAAAATCCGGATTGGAAAAGTCTTTTAAAGGTGTCATGGGTTGTGATAGATCCCACTCGTCCAGCTTTCCATCAGGTACAAACTCATTGTTCATTCTCGGTGCAAGTCCAATCCGCAAAGATTTAAATTTTGTTTCCTGAGTTCGTTCAAATATTTCTTCAGATTCGACAGACGGCTCGGGAAGGATCGCATACTTTGCCTGTTTCTGCGAAAAGTTGGGATAACGAGTCGATGCATCATCAACAACATTTATTGCTTCTTCAACTCTTAATCGTTCAAGCTTTCGGTTCAAAAGTTCTTTATGTTCTTCCGTTTGAACTGTATGTTCCGGCATTTGATGATCAATTTCAGAACCTTTGTACGTGATATCGAGTTGAACGTTTCCATCTTCACCATCACCATTGCCTTTGCTCTTGTTTTCCATACCAGTTCTTCCGCTGCCTTTCCCTTCCATATACTCTCCGAGTGATTTTTTCAAACTATCAAGACTATTACCATTGCCGTTTCCAAAATAGTTTTCAGTAATATTCTTAACCTTCTCTTCGTCAATATCGGATGAAGTAACTACATCAGAGAAGTTATCAACCTGCTTTTCCGTTAGCTCGGGTTTGTGCTTTTCAATTAATTCTTTTACCTGTTTTTTCCTTGATTCCTTTTCTTCGATCTGCTTTTTGATAAGCTCTTTAAATTTTGTCTCTTCTTCTTTTTTCTCTTCTTCTGAAATCACTTTTTGAGTCTGTTCTGGAGATTCTGGTTTTGCAAGTCCTAAGAAATCAGTTGAGTAAAGCCACAAAAACACGAATAGATGAATTACTGTTGAAATTAGATAAAAGCGTTTCATTGCACTTCTTTCACAGCAAAAGAGATTTTTTCAATTCCAAGCTTCCGTGCAATATCTGTTAAATGCATAACTTTCTGAATGTCTGCACCCTGTTCAGAACGAACAAGTATAACCTCTTTACCACTTTGCTTAAATATATTTTTTATTTTATCTGCAAGTTCATTTTCTTCAACAACTTCATTTTTAATGTAGAACTTCCCGCTTTTGTGAATTTCAATTATTAGTGCATTTTCAATCTTTGTCATCTCCGGTTGCTCGGAAGTTGGAAGGTTCATTGGGAGAATTTTTTCTTCTTCCTGAACTGTAATTGTGAGAATGAAGAAAATGGTTAACAGAAAAATCGCGTCTAGTAACGGCATAAAGTTGAATGAATAGCCTTCCTCTTCTTTTTCTATTTCAGTGTTCATTTTTAGTTGAAATAATATTTATATAATATTCAATATATCTTGAAAGTGCTGAAATACTTTTTCTCGATCTGTATTTTATGAAGTAATGACCGCTCATCGTGTAAGCAGCGATAACAAGCCCGGCGATTGTAGTGCTTAGTGCCATTCCAATTCCACGCGAGAGCATCTGAAACTTTTCAGTTCCTCCCAAATCCCCGATTGATAAAAATGCTTCTGCAAGACCAAGAACAGTTCCAAGTATACCAAGCAGTGGCGCAAGTTGAACAATAAATATTAAAGCGTGCAATCTTTTTTTCTGTAAAGCATCTTCTTCATTAAGAGCATCTTCAACTATTTGCCGATTTGGTGAAGGATTTGAGGTAGAAGGTATTAGCTTGGCAATAAGTTTTGTTACAGCAAAATCATTTCTGTTCAAGACTTTATGTTTGATGTTTTCATCCTTTGATTTGACGGCACTATTAAGCTGAGAAAAGAAATTATCATATCTTGTATTCTGTTTGTAAATAAACACCAGCCGCTCGATTATTATTGCCAGAGAAATTATTGAAATAACAAGTAGTAAGTAGATTATTATCCCGCCCTGCAGGAACATGTTAAGGTAAGATTGTTCCATTTGCCAATCCGCTAATATTTAATAAATACCGTATCAAATTTACGATTATATAGAACTAATTGTTCCCGGCAATTTGATTAGTGGTAAATATACACGTTATTATACAACCTTAACATTAATTGAAATAGAAAGTTGATAAAAAATAATTATGTGAAAATTGACATTATTCCTTAAATTCTTAACTGTTATAAATAATTTGTTTTATATTCATTTATTATATATCAGAAGAATTTATTTTTAATCGGAAGGAAAGTTGAAATGAAGAAGATTATTTCTCTAACAATTCTTATAGTTGTGATAATTTGTTCATTTTCATTTGGGCAAAATTCACTTACAGATCTGCTGACAAAACAATTCCATCAAGCCTGGAATGCTGAAAGAGTTAACGATATGATTTCGCTTCTGCAGCCGGATGCTTTTTTTGAATCTCCATACCAGCTTCAGTATGGAAGAGAAAAAATGGCTTCAACAGTTCTAAAGACCAATCCGCTGATTTATAAAAATGTTAATACAAAGGAATTTCATTCGAAAGTAAATGAAGATATTGCCTGGTCAATCGGTGAATTTACATGTGATATTTACGATGAGTATGGAAACAAGACCGGTAAACAGTTGAAAGGAACTTATACTTATGTTTTTACAAGGAAAAATAAAGGCGATTGGAAAGTGCAAATGCTAATTTTTCACGAAGGGAAAGGAAACGAATAAGAATTAAATTTGATATTTTAATAGCAATATTTTAAAAAGTTACTTTACGATAAAGTTGAATTCAGCTGAAACGTATTTTAAAAGTCTGAAAGTAAATCTGCTCGATAACCGCAATCAGTTCCTTTATGTGTTGATCGCCTTCGCATTATTTCTCATTTATATTTTATTGATAATTAATACTGCCTGGCTGGGGGATGACTCATACATTACCTACAGAACTGTAGATAACTTTATTAACGGCTATGGACTTCGCTGGAATATAGCTGAACGTGTTCAAAGTTACACTCATCCGCTCTGGCTGTTCCTGCTGTCTGCAGTAAATTTTTTCTCGCATGAAATGTTTTTGACTCCGCTTATAATTTCAATTGTTATTTCTGCTATTGCAGTTTTCCTGCTTGCGTTTAAAGTTAGCCGGTCATATGAAAATGTTTTAATTGTTTTGCTTGCTGTAATTCTATCCAAAACATTCATCGATTATTCCACTTCCGGTCTGGAAAATCCGTTGACGCATCTTCTGTTGGTTTTATTCGGGCTTGTTTATTTTCTTGGAAAGGAGGAGAGGAAGAAAACATTTATTCTTTCGTTACTTGCAGCATTAATTTTAGTAAACAGATCAGATATCATCCTGCTAGTGCTTCCAGTATATACTTATTATTTAATAAAGTATAAAGCGTATAAAAATTTCGGATTGATTTTACTTGGATTTCTTCCTTTTATTTTGTGGGAATTGTTTTCTCTAATTTACTATGGATTCCCGTTTCCTAATACAGCATACGCTAAATTAAACACAGGCATCAATAGATTTGATTTAATACACCAGGGATTTTTATACTTCTATAAATCCTTTCTTTTAGATCCAATAATGTTTGTAATTATTTTTTTAGCAGCAGGATTCTCACTGGTTAAAAGGAACCAGCAGTATCTGGTATTCATCGCAGGAATATTTCTTTACTTTCTTTACACTCTATGGATTGGCGGTGATTTTATGAGCGGAAGATTTTTTGTGGCACCGCTCGTTCTTTCTTTAATTGTTTTAAGCAGGATTGAATTCAAATCTGTGGCAACTGTTTATGTCCTGGTCTTAATAATTATTTCAATTGGAGCATTCAGTTTGTACAGTACACTTACTAAAAAAATTGCAGACATTGGTGAAGATGGTATTTGTGATGAGAGATTGTTTTATTATCGAGAATCAAATTTGATGTCAACATTCAGGGGGAGTACAAAGCCAATTTTTATTTGGGTAAAATATGGTGAACAGGCTAAAGCAGAGGGATTGACTTACACCAAATTTCCTAATATCGGGTTCTACGGGTATTATGCCGGACGACAATGTTATATCCTGGATGAACTTGCTCTTTGTGATCCGTTACTGTCTAAACTGCCTGCTATTAAACCATGGAGAATTGGACACTTTAAAAGAGATATTCCCGAGGGTTATGAAGAAACACTTCAGTCGGGCATTAATAAAATAAAAGATAAAGATCTATCTGAATATTATGATA
>JARRKF010000075.1:0-5412 GCA_037388405.1 Ignavibacteriaceae bacterium
GATACCAGCGGGTAAAGCAAATCCATCACCTCCAGTTGGACCCGCTCTTGGTCAAAAAGGTGTTAACATAATGGAGTTCTGTAAACAATTTAATGCTAGAACTCAGGATAAAGATGGAATGATAATTCCGGTTGTTATAACAGTTTATACGGATAAGTCATTCACATTTATTACCAAAACACCTCCAGCAGCAGTGCTGTTGAAAAAATTAACAAAGGTTGATAAAGGTTCTCCAGAATCGAACCGAACGAAAATTGGTAAAGTCACAAAGTCACAACTGAAAGAAATAGCTGAGATTAAAATGAAGGACCTGAACGCCTTTGATTTAGATCATGCTATGAGTATGATAGCTGGAACTGCCAGAAGCATGGGCTTGACTGTAGAAGATTAAATCATTAAAAACAGATTTTATTTAATATTGGTATTAAAATGAAGACTACAAAAAGAAAAAAAGCATTTGAATCAAAAGTAGATGCTAATAAAGAATATTCTCATTTAGACGCAGTAAATCTTCTTAAAGATGCGTCTAAAGTGAAGTTTACAGAATCTCTTGACTGCGCTATGCGTTTGGGTGTTGATCCTCGGCAAGCTGATCAAATGTTGCGTGGAACAGTTTCTTTGCCACACGGAACAGGAAAAAAAGTTAGTGTATTGGTTGTCTCAAAAGGTGCCAAAGCACAGGAAGCTCTTGATGCAGGTGCTGACTTTGCAGGATTTGAAGATTATATTGAAAAAATTAAAGGCGGATGGACAGATGTTGATGTTATTATAGCAACACCCGATTCTATGAGCGAACTTGGTAAACTTGGTAGAATTTTAGGTCCCAAAGGATTGATGCCAAATCCAAAAAGCGGTACAGTTACACAGGATGTTGCTCAGGCAGTTAAAGAAATCAAAGCAGGAAAAATAGAATTCAGAGTCGATAAAACAGGAATTGTTCACTCATCAGTAGGCAAATTAAATTTTGAAACTGATAAACTTGTTGACAATGCAAAAGCTTTTATTAATACGATTATTAAAATGAAACCTGCTTCTGCAAAAGGACAGTACGTTAAGAGTTTATTCTTATCCAGCACTATGGGTCCTGGAGTAAAAATTTCTAAAGATGAATATGCAACCCGGGTAGGGTAATTAAAGTTTACGCACTCATAAAAAATAATGCTTCTAACCGACACGTTACAATAAAATGTGAAACGGGAATAAAATGAACAGAAACGAAAAAACAGAAATAATTTCTGAAATAAAAGAACTCTTAGAGAGTTCAACTGCAGTTTACTTGACCGACTACAACGGAATTAATGTTGAAGACATCAGTGATCTTCGAAATCAATTTCGTAACGAAGGAGTTCGATACAAAGTATTCAAAAATACTCTTGTAAAAAGAGCTCTTGATGAAGCCGGTAAATACGAGAAGATTGCAGATCATTTAATCGGTATGACAGGATTTGCATTCGCTTCTAAAAATCCTCTCGCACCGGCAAAGATCATCAATAAATATTTTGGTGATAAAGAAAAAATGGCTCTTAAAGCTTGCTATGTTGAAGGAGAATATTTTGATGGAGCTCAGCTTAAAGTTCTGGCAAGCCTTCCTTCTAAAAATGAACTTATAGCAGGTATACTTGGCTCGATCAATTCTCCGGTATCGGGAATTGCAGGTGCTATAAATGCTGTTATGAGAGATCTCGTTAGTGTTGTTGACCAGATTTCTCAAAGGCAAGCAGCATAATTTTTTAATTTGAATTTAAAATCAGGAGTAAAAAATGTCCGAAAAAGTAACACAAGCATTAGATTTAATTAAAGGAATGTCGCTTATGGAAGCGGCTGAACTTAAAAAAGCTCTCGAAGATGAATTTGGTGTAACTGCAGCTGCACCAGTTGTAATGGCTGGTCCGATGGCTGGCGGCGGCGGAGACGCAGCAGCCGTTGAAGAGAAGACTGAATTTGACGTTGTGCTTCAATCCGCAGGCGAAAAGAAGATTAACGTGATTAAAGTTGTGAGAGCACATACCGGTTTAGGACTTAAGGAAGCAAAAGATCTTGTAGATGGTGCACCTAACACGGTTAAGGAATGTATTTCAAAAGAAGAAGCTGAAAAGCTTAAAAAAGAATTCGAAGAAGCCGGCGCTACCGTAACACTGAAATAATCAATTCTTAAGTAGATTTTAAGTTTTATTGTAAAGAGTGATATGACGGATTTCCGTCGTATCGCTTTTTGCGTTTATGATATTGTAAAATTATGGCTGGAAAAATTAAGTTTTTTAACAAAAGGAGAAAGATAATTGAATAACGATCGTATTTCCTTTGGATCTATTAAATCAGTTCTGGAAGTTCCAGATTTATTAAATATTCAAACAGATACTTTTGAAGAATTCATTCAACTGACTAAACTTCCTGAAGAAAGGGAAACAAAAGGGCTTCAAAAAGTTTTTTTAGATAATTTTCCAATTTTTGACAATAAGGAAAATTACAGGCTGGATTATATTAATTATGCAGTTGAGAAAGCAAGATTTTCTGTTGAAGAATGTATGGAACGAGGTTTAACTTTTGCTGCTCCATTAAAAGCAAAGTTACGTCTCTCAGCTAAAGATCCTGATACTGAAGAGTATGTTAACAGTGTAGAACAGGAAGTTTATCTTGGCAGCGTACCGTTTATGACTGAGAAGGGAACATTTGTTATTAACGGTGCTGAAAGAGTTGTTGTATCACAATTACACCGATCACCCGGCGTTGCATTTTCGGAAACAGTGCATCCCAATGGTACACCAATTTATTCTGCTAGAATTATTCCTCTACGCGGGTCCTGGGTTGAGTTTGCAACGGATATTAATTATGTGCTCTATGTTTACATTGATCGCAGAAAAAAATTCCCTGCTACTACTTTGCTTCGTGCTCTTGGATACACTAGCAACGATGAAATCTTAAATCTTTTCAACCTAGTTGAGGAAGTTAATGTTAATAAAGCAGATTTAACTTCTTACCTGGGAAGAGCGATAGCCAGCGATGTATTCGATATGTCTACCGGCGAAATATTTCTTAGCGGCGGAAGTCTGCTAACAGAAGATGATCTTGAAAGATTGAACGAAGCAGAAATCGAATCCATTAGATTTCTTTCCAGAGATACATCTCCCGAGCAGGATCTCATTGTAAATACATTAAGGAAAGATACCGCACAATCTAAAGAAGAAGCGCTTTACGCAATTTACAGGCAGCTTAGGTCAGGTGAAGCTCCTGATCTTGAGACAGCAGAGCAATTAATTGAGAAACTTTTCTTCAACGATAAAAGATACGATCTCGGAGATGTTGGTCGTCATCGCATGAACGACAAATTGAAATTGAATATTCCTGAAACAACAACTGTACTTACAGTTCAGGATATTATTGAAATAATGAAATATATGATTAAGCTAAAGAACGGAACTGAACCAGTTGATGATATAGATCATTTAGGAAATAGAAGAATCAGAACCGTTGGTGAGCAGCTAAGTCAGCAGTTTAATGTTGGTATGGCCCGTATGGCAAGAACAATTAAAGAACGAATGAATATGCGGGACACTGAAAACTTTACACCTCAGGATTTGGTTAATGCAAGAACTATTACCAGTGTTATAAATGCATTTTTCGGAACGAATCAACTTTCACAATTTATGGATCAGACAAATCCATTAGCTGAACTAACTCACAAAAGAAGAATGTCTGCACTTGGTCCTGGCGGATTAACCAGGGAGAGAGCAGGCTTTGAAGTACGGGACGTTCACTACACACATTATGGAAGGCTTTGTCCTATAGAAACTCCTGAAGGTCCTAACATCGGTTTGATTTCTTCGTTAACGATTTTTGCTCGTGTAAACAGATATGGATTTCTTGAAACTCCGTACCGAAGAGTGAATAAAGTTAAGGTTACAAAGGAAGTTGAATTCCTTAGTGCTGAACAAGAGGATATTTTTACAATTGCTCAGGCAAATGCGGAATTAGATGAACAATCTAAATTTGTAAAAGAAAGAGTTAAATCACGACTTAAAGGTGAATTCCCGATTGTAACTCCCGATCAAATTGAATATATGGATGTCGCTCCTGCACAGATTGTCAGTCCTGCTGCAGCACTTATTCCATTTCTTGAGCACGACGATGCTAACAGAGCACTTATGGGTTCAAATATGCAACGCCAGGCAGTTCCTCTGCTTAAACCTAAAACTCCAATTGTTGGAACCGGAATGGAAGGTCGGGTAGCGCGTGATTCAAGAACAGTAATTGTTGCCGAAAATAGTGGTGTAGTTGAGTTTGTAGATTCAACTAAGATTACAGTTAGATATGATATCAATCCAAATAGCATCGAAGCGATTACATCTTTTAATGACGTTAGGAGAGTAACTTATAATCTCATAAAATTCCACGGCACAAACCAGGAAACCTGTATAAATCAAAAACCTTTTGTGGAAGAAGGTCAGAAGTTAGAGAAAGGTGATGTTCTTGCTGATGGACAATCAACCGAGCAAGGTGAACTTGCTTTGGGAAGAAATGTTCTGGTTGCTTTTATGCCTTGGCGCGGTTATAACTTTGAAGATGCTATTATTTTAAGTGAAAGACTTGTTAAAGATGATGACTTTACATCAATTCATATTGAAGAATTTGAATTGCAAGTGCGTGAGACTAAACGTGGAGAAGAAGAACTAACAAGAGAAATACCTAATGTAAGTGAAGAAGCAGTTAAAAATCTTGATGAATATGGTATAGTAAGAGAAGGTGCTGAAGTTAAAGAAGGTGATATTCTTATTGGAAAGATAACTCCAAAAGGTGAAACGGATCCAACTCCTGAAGAAAAATTGCTTCGTGCAATATTCGGAGATAAAGCTGGAGATGTTAAAGATGCTTCTCTTAAAGCACCTCCGGGATTACGGGGAACTGTTATTAAAACTCGATTATTCAGTAGAAAGAAAAGAGATACCGAATCGAAGAAATCAGAAAAAATGATGCTTGAGAATCTTGAGCATGAACATAACAACCGATTAAAAGATCATTACGCAAAGTTGGTTGAAAAGTTAACCAAGCTTTGTGAAGGATTAGTTACTACTGGTATAAGAGATCTTGATGGTTCGATTACTTTAAGAAGCGGTACGACAATTAAAGATACTACCTTTTCTGCTTTTGAAGATGTTACGAAGCTTGATTACACAATGGATTGGTTCGATAGTAAAAAAACCAACCAGCATGTAAAAACACTTTATACAAATTATTTTGATAAAGCTGCAGAAATTGGTGAAGACTATAAGCGTGAAAAAATAAAAATTGCAAGCGGTGATGAACTACCTCCGGGAATTGTTCAACTAGCAAAAGTTTATGTAGCCAAGAAACGTAAAGTTTCAGTTGGCGATAAAATGGCTGGAAGACACGGGAATAAAGGTGTTGTTGCTAAAG
>JARRKF010000076.1:0-6842 GCA_037388405.1 Ignavibacteriaceae bacterium
TTCGAGACCTGGATAAAAACACAGTGGATTTTAATCCTAACTTCGATGACTCTCTTCAGGAACCGACAGTATTACCATCATATCTGCCAAATTTATTAATCAATGGTTCAAGCGGAATTGCTGTAGGAATGGCAACAAACATTCCTCCGCACAACCTGGGCGAAGTTGTTGATGGATTGACTGCTCTTATAAAAAATCCCAATATCACCATAGAAAAATTAATGAAGAGCATCATAGCTCCCGATTTTCCTACTGCAGGAATAATCTATGGATATGCCGGGGTTAAAGAAGCATTTCTTACCGGAAGAGGAAGAATAATTGTTCGCGCAAAAGCAAACATTGAAACACAGAAAAATGGTAGAGAGCACATTGTTATTACAGAGCTTCCATATCAAGTAAACAAAGCTAACCTGATAGAGAAAATAGCAGATCTTGTTCGCGCAGGAAAAATTGATGACATAAGCAATATAAGAGACGAATCCGATCGGGATGGTTTAAGGATAGTTATTGAGCTTAAGAAAGACGCACAGCCAGCAATAGTTCTAAACCAGCTTTTTGTTCACACACAGATGCAAACGACATTTGGTGTAATTATGCTTGCGCTTGTAAAAGGTGTTCCGAAGGTTCTTAATTTAAAAGAAGCCCTTCAGCACTTCCTAGACCATCGGATGGAAGTGTTGATCCGAAGAACAAAATTTGAACTTGATGCTGCAGAAAAACGTGCACACATCCTTGAAGGATATATTATTGCTCTCGATAATATTGATGCTGTTATTCAGACTATAAAGAAATCGAAGGATGTTGAAACAGCTAAGCAGAATCAAGCTGAGCGAAATACAGGCCAAAGCAATCCTTGATATGCGGCTGCAGCGATTAACCGGACTTGAGAGACAAAAAATAGAAGACGAATATAAAGAGACAATAAAGCTGATTGAAAAGCTTAAAGGAATTCTCAAGAGCGAAGAGCAAAGAAAAATAATTATTACTGAAGAAATTCAGGAAATCAAAAAGAAGTATGCTGATCCGCGAAAAACAGAAATAGTTTATGATTACGAAGACTTTTCTTTGGAAGACATAATAGCCGAAGAAGATGTGGTTGTAACAATTTCTCACAGCGGATTTATAAAGAGATTCCCGGTTAGCGGATATAGGAAACAGGGACGTGGAGGAAAAGGTGTTACCGGTGCCGGGACTAAAGATGATGACTTTATCGAGCACATGTTTATTGCGTCAACTCATCAGTATATTCTTGTCTTTACCGATAAAGGAAAAGTTTACTGGCTCAAAGTCCACGAAATTCCAGAAGGCGGCAGAGCTGCAAGAGGAAGATCAATTCTTAACCTCCTTCAGAAAGATAAAGATGAAATGATAACGGCGTTTGTTGCGGTTAAAGAATTCAGCAATGATAAATATTTGATAATGGCTACCGAACAAGGAACAGTAAAGAAAACAGTTTTATCTATCAATCTGAAGAAAAGTGATAGACTGATAGAAGTTAAAATGACTGATGGCACCAACGACATAATGATTGGGACACGTAACGGTTTCGCTGTAAGGTTTAACGAAAAAGATGCCAGGGATATGGGTAGGACAGCCACTGGTGTAAGAGGAGTTCGTCTCGGCAAGAGTGATAAGGTGGTTGGATTGCTAGTAATTAAGCGTCAGGGAATGAGCGTATTGGTAGTTACCGAAAAAGGATTCGGCAAAAGATCAGATATAAACGATTACAGGTTAACGCACCGTGGTGGTAAAGGAGTGATCACTGTAAAGACCAGTGATAAAATTGGCAAGATGATAGCTATGATGGAAGTAAATGATAATGATGAACTCGTAATCATATCAACTAAAGGTATGGTTATAAGACAAAGTATGAAAGATATTCGTGTGATGGGAAGAGCAACACAAGGCGTAAGAGTAATCAGGCTAAAAGATGGCGATTCAATAGCCGACATAGCCAAGGTTGTCCCTGAAGAGGAAGCCGAAGAAATAATAGAATAGACAACAAGTAAAAATAACTGGAAGGGACTTTAAAGAGTCCCTTTTTTATTAGAGCAAAGAAATATGAAGATTAAAATATTAACAGATGAATTGAGAATCACAAAATCTTTTAAGCAAATCTTTCTCATTCTTTTCCTTATAGTTTTTTCAATTAAAGTATGTTCTCAAAGTTCAGATTCTGGCTTAGAAAGTATTAAGAGCGAAGAACTATTACAAACTGTAAAAACCCTTACATCACCAGAGCTTGATGGCAGACTTCCTGGAAGCGAAGGCTACAACAAAGCTGCAAACTTTGTTGCTGAAAAGTTTAGCCGTCATGAATTAATTCCCGCTGGCGATGATGGCTATTTCCAGTATCTGAACGTAGAATATAACAAAATAGATACCCCGGTTGTTTTTAACCTGATCAAAGAAGGAAATAAAATCCCTTTTGTTTTTGGTAAAGATTTTGTCTTTCGAGGATTTACAGGATCTGGAAACTTGGCTTTACCGGTTGCATTTTGTGGTTATGGAATTTCGAGACCAGATTTAGGCTACGATGATTATAAAAATATAGATGTGAATGACAAAATAGTCTTAGTATTCAAACAAAATCCATCATGGAAGATAAAAGAAACAAATTGGGGTAACGAATATCCAAGACAAAAGTCACGTGTTGCATACGAACATGGTGCAAAAGGAATTCTTTTTGTATCCCGTCCAAATGATAAAAAAATTCAGCCGCTGATTGGGAGCGTAATGCACGGAGAAGGTGAACAACTGGAAAACTTTCCGCAGCTTCAAATTTCACCCGAAGCTGCGAACGAATTTATAGTATCTTCAGGTTATTCGTTGAGTGAATGTCAAATGAAAATCGATGCCAAGGAAAAACCATTTTCGTTTCTTACAAGAAGAGAAGCTGAAATAAAGGTAAGAACAGAGTACATTAAATCAACAAAAACGATGAATGTTGTTGGGAAAATTGAAGGAACGGACCCAGCATTAAAAAATGAATATTTAATCATTGGCGCACATTTAGATCACGTAGGTTCTCAGGCAGGATTATTATTTCCCGGAGCCAATGATAATGCTTCCGGTTCAGCAGGAGTTATCCAACTAGCCAAAGCTTTTCAAGATAGCCAACTTAAACCTAAAAGAAGTATTTTGTTTGTTCTTTTTGCAAGTGAAGAACAGGGCTTGTTTGGTTCAAAACATTTCGTGGAAAACCTAAAGATTAAACCGGATAAAATAGTTGCAATGTTTAATATGGATTGCATAGGATACGGAGATAGCATTCAAATTGGTAACGGGAAAAGTGCCCCGGAATTATGGAAAATAGCAGACAGTCTGGATCAGGAAATCGGTCGACTAATGGTAAGAGAGACCTGGAATGGTGGTGGTGCAGACGCAACACCATTTTACGAAAAGGGAATCCCCTGCTTATATTTTGCTTCAAAGTATAGTTATGATTATCTCCATCAGCCAACGGACATACCTGAAACATTAAATACAAACCTATTTGAAAGCATAGTTAGGCTTGCTTATTTAACGGCCAGAGAAGTTGTAGACGGGAAATATAAAAGAGAAAAAATAATTAAGTAAGGACAGAGAGATGCTTAGAGATCATTTCATCCATTTATTCAAATACAACGATTGGGCAACAAGCGCGGCAGCAAATTCTTTAAAGGGACTTGAGAAAAAAGACGAAAGGCTTGGAGAGCTTCTTTCGCATATTGTGTCGGCACAGAAGTTATGGCTCAACAGGGTTCTTAAAAGAGAAATTCTTGTTAGTCCATGGGATAAGCTCCCGGTTAAGGAATGTATTTCTCAATCAACAGCTATAACAGCAGAATGGATTAATCTCCTCGAAAGTTTTACGGAGAAGGATCTCGATAAAAGAATTGAATACACTAACACAAAGGGTGATAAATATATAAACACCATAAGGGATATTGTAATGCAGGTTATTAATCACTCAACTTATCATCGTGCACAGATTGCACAAAAGGTAAAAGCACTTGGGGGTAAACCGGCGGTTACAGATTATATAGTTTATCAAAGGGAGCTCCAGGAGACATAAGGTCACACACTTTAATTTCTTTGTCCAACCATAAAACCAAGTTGATTTAAAATAGCAGCAGCTTCATTTTATTTTTGTGAAGTAAGAGTTTCCTGCCAGAGCTTTTTATCTACAACAGCTATGTTAAAAGATTTTTCCGGTTCAAATTAACTTCTGTTGAGAAAATAATAACTTGCATTAAGCACAGTTGCAAAAGTAACCCATAACAAATATGGTATGTTGATATATGAAGCAATAGGCTTGATTTTATAAAACACAACCAGCATCATAACAATACTAATCCATAATAAAATAATTTCAACCAAAGCAAAACGGATCAGATTGAAATAGAAAAAGATGAAACTCCACGCAAAGTTTAACAGCAACTGAAGCAAATAAACTAAAATAGCACGATTGCGTTCTTTGCTTACATCTTGTTTCCAAATAATGAAAAAAGAAATTCCCATAAGAATGTATAAGGTCGTCCAAACAGGCCCAAATATCCAGTTAGGGGGATTAAATGACGGTTTGTTTAATGTTGCATACCATTCCGGTACCGATTGAGAAGTAAACATTCCTGCTATCGCACCAAGACATAATGGTAGTATAATGGATACCAGAAATTTTAAAATCAGAGTCTTATTCATAAGGAGTTTTTACGAATTTATTTTTAAAAAGTATAAGTTATTCCAACGGAAGCGTAATGGAATATAAAAATTGTAAACCTCATCATTATCTGCACCACCTTCAAGAATTCGGTATCCTGCCCTGATTCCAAAACCATCAGACATTTTATATGTTGCAGCAACCAGAACATCTTCTGCCCTGCCTTGCGGTGCGGCAAGCGCATCGCCATCAAGCAAGAATCCAAGATTATCATCAATATTCCATAAGAGTCTGAAATTAATTAATGGAACAAATCCAACATTAGTTTTCTCTGATGCTAGTCCGGGCGAAGTAAGAGCAATTTTTGCATCTCTGATTTTTCCGGTGAGTCCCAGCCCAAACTCAAACCGGGGGTTTTTAACAAAATCGTAACGATAAGTTAACCTGTAAGAATTAAATTTATAGGTGCCCTTAATTTCTGCATTAGCGGGAAATAATACTTCTTCAAATAGAATATCTTTAGCAACACTGCCTTCTGATTTTGTTTCCAGCGGAGCATATAGTAAAGCGATTGTATGACGCGATTTTATAGTATAGCTTAATCTTATCCTGTAGAAAAATGAAGTTTTTGAAATCAGATCGTCCTTAAAAGAAAACAATGTTCCCTGATTGCCCGGAATGCGGACATTATTCTTTCCTGTAAACACTGCGCCTGACTCCAAATCAATTGAAGCCTGTGCTTTTACTGATATTGAAAGTGAAAAAATCAGTAATAAAATAGAAATTGAATAAATAATAGTTTTCATTTTTCTTTCCCAACTAATATTTAATTCTTTCTTGCTATGTAAAATCCATAGCTGTAATAGTCCTTATATTT
The DNA here is from genome assembly GCA_037388405.1 of Ignavibacteriaceae bacterium. GTDB lineage: Bacteria > Bacteroidota > Ignavibacteria > Ignavibacteriales > Ignavibacteriaceae > IGN2. The sequence goes on from JARRKF010000076.1 coordinate 5,520, forward strand.
TAGGTATAAGTTGATTTCAGATTTGTATTCTTCAACTACTTTTCTTGCAGGATCAGAGTTATTGTGTTTTTTTAGAAAAGCATCAAACCTTTCTTCCATAGGCTTGTAATAGTTTTCAATCCAACTTTCTTGAGTTAAATAGAAAAAACCAACAATCGAGTAACCGTTAGTTTCTAAAATCCTAATTTTGTTTGAAGCAGTGTCAATTTCCGGATATTCCTGTTTCCAAAAATCTTCAATTTCCTTCGGTCGGGAATTGGTGATCCAGGTAATTTCGCTTATCGCCAAATAACCACCAACTTTTAAATAGGGCTTCCATTTCTTAATTCCGTTCTGAAAACCAATATTATAAATTGCCCCTTCCGACCAAACAATGTCAAATTCTTCGCTCTTGAAAGGCAAGTCTCCCATAGATTTTTTAAGCGTTACGATTTTCTCTTTTAAGCCGAGCCTCTCGGATTTTTCATTTAGTTCATCTAAAAATTCTGGATACAAATCCACCGCGGTTATTTGTCCATTTAAATTTTGTGCAAGCGTAAGAGTCTGTCCACCCGAACCACATCCAATGTCAGCTATTTTTAATCTTTGATCATTTGGTAAATTCATAAAGCCGAGAGCTTTTAGCGTTTCTATTTCACTTCCAGGCCCTTGTCTATCGGAATTTTTATGAAGATCGATTATCAGTTCTAATTCTGTCATATGTCTGTTTCTTTAGGCAGCAGGCAGCAAATAATTATATGGTAGATAACAAACACAATTTATTGTAGAATAATCCTCTACATACTCCCCAAACTTTCTTTATGTGCTCTAATCGTCTTATCCAGATCCTCTTTTGTATGCGCAGTAGAAACAAATAAAGCCTCAAACTGTGCAGGTGCAAGATAAATTCCACGTTTCAGCATTTCGTGAAAATATTTTCCATACAAGACAGTATCTGATTTGATAGCACTCTGAAAATCGTCTACAGTTTCTTCTGTAAAGAACATGCACATCATTGAGCCGACACGATTCATTGCATAATTCTTTCCCAAAGACATCAAATTTTCTTTAAACCCAGTTTCAAGATAAGAGGACTTTTCTTCCAGCTCTTTGTAAATGTCGGGATTATCTTTGATATGTTTTAGCGCAGCAAAGCCTGCAGCCATTGCAAGCGGATTTCCGCTTAAAGTTCCAGCCTGGTAAACCGGTCCGCTTGGAGCAATCTTTTCCATTATTTCTCTTTTTCCACCGAATGCACCAACCGGCAATCCCCCGCCAATAATTTTACCGAAAGTTGAAAGGTCAGGTTTTATTCCTAGCACTTCCTGTGCGCCGCCGGCAGCG
>JARRKF010000077.1:0-13789 GCA_037388405.1 Ignavibacteriaceae bacterium
CTTTTTTCGGTCATACTGGACTGGTTGATGAAAAATTTGCTATGGGCTTTGGTGGAGTAAGAAAAGTAGGAGATGGTATTGTTGATCGAGCATGGACTGACGCGTGGGCATACTATATGGGTATGGCTTATCAGATTAATCCCACAAACAGGTTGGAATTATATGCTATGGGTGCACCCCAGCAGCACGGACAAAGACGTTGGAAATTAAATGCTGCCAATTTCAGTCATAAACTTGCGCTTAAATTAGGCTATTCATCAGATATATTAAATGACCCTCTTTTTGCAGAGCAGGGAATCCTATACAATTCAAACTGGTCTGGTGTGAGCACTTCTTATACCGGTATGCAATGGCAGAAATCTTACTGGAATAACGATCTAAACCAGAGATACAATCCTGCATTTATAAACGAAAGTCAGAACTATTTCCATAAGCCGCTTGTTAATTTGAACTGGTACTCTCAGCTTTCTGATAAGTTTAGTCTCTACTCTACGGTTTACTATTCCGGTGGACAGGGTGGCGGAACTGGTACATTTGGAAGTCTGGTTTACGATTATAGTTTGAAGCAAAGAGTAATTGATTATGATGGTACTATTGCACGTAATATTGCAAATATTGATACCACAGATGGGACAAGCTCATCAAGAGGTATTTTGAGAAATAGTGTCAATACACAGTGGACAGTAGGTGCAATATCAAAAGCATTTTACAAAACTTCTGACGCTTTCACATTATCTTTTGGTATTGATGCCAGATATGCTGAAATTGAGCATTATAGGGAAGTAAGGGACCTTCTTGGTGGAGATTATTATGTATTTACAGAAAATGAATTTGATGATCCATCTATGTATCGTAAAAAACTTGGTGATAGAATAGACTATAATAATACCAATACGGTTAAATGGCTGGGTGCCTACGCACAAGGTGAGTATACCAAAGACAAATATACACTTTACGCTACTGCTGGTTACACTATGATAAAATATGATTATGTTGATCACTTCAGAATGGATGCATCCGGTGGTGAATTAACTCTGGATCCTGATGCGCTTGGCGGATATCAATTCAAAGGCGGCGCAAGTTTCAGAGCTACTAATGAGGTACAAATTTATTTTAATGGTGGTTATGTTTCCAAAGTTCCCACATTTGATGGTGTAATTAGTGATTGGAATTCTACACTGATTGATGATCCTAAAAATGAAAAATTCCTATCATTCGAGTTGGGAACAAACACCAATTTATTACAAAATAAATTAACCTTAAATGCAAATATATACTTTACTAATTGGAGTGATCGGGTCGATAATATAAATCCTTCAGGAACAGATGATCTGGTAAGACTTTTTGATGTAAGTTCCCGTCATATGGGTATTGAATTATCAGGTGGCTGGCAACCAGTTAGATTTATTAGATTCGATGCTGCTTTTAGTTATGGAGATTGGGTATACACAGATGATGTAAGTGGTGTTTATATCTTTAATGATTATCCTGATTCAACTGTTGAACAAAATGCTTATATAAAAGACTTGAAAGTTGGGGATGCACCGCAAACGCAACTTGCAGCTTGGGTTACTATTTTCCCTGTTCCAGGTATGCAAGCTTCACTGCTCTGGAGAAATTACAGTAATTATTATTCTCAGTTTGATCCAGTCAGTAGAGATAATCCGGATGATCGTGCTCAGACGTGGAAAATACCATCTTATAATTTGTTTGAACTTCACTTCGCTTACAATCTACCAGCAAAAGTTGCTGGTGCCAATGTAAGTCTGTTTGCACATGTCTTTAATTTATTTAAAGAATTGTATGTTGAGGATGCTGTGGATAATAGCCAATATAACGGTTATACAGCAAATAATGAAGAATTGGGTACTCACCGTGCCGATGACGCTGAAATTTATCCTGGATTGCCGTTGAACTTTAATGTTGGATTTAGTGTATCGTTATACCCGCGGATATTTTTAGCTTTATAAGGCTGCCTACTTTGGCAGCCTTTTTTATTACTAATGAAGTAATAACAAAACACGATCAAGCCGAATTGAGGCTAGAAGTTTAAATAATTTGGAAAAGGGGATGTCTCTATCCCAGGAAAAAAGAGTAATGAAAGCTTGGCCGACGACCATATCTCTTGCAACGAATCCCCAGAACCTGCTATCAAGACTATCATCCCTGTTATCACCCATCATAAAGTAATAATCTTTCTTAAATAAGAAGAAACGGGTGTACCTTTTATTGTAACTACACCATTCTGTATATCAACAACTCTTTCACCATACTCGCGATCAATTGTTGTTCGCCACTGATCTACGTTGTAAATATTTAATGGAATTGTTAAACCCTTTTTTGGTACGACAAGTGGTCCGTAATTATCTTCATTCCAGGGCATCCCCTTTGGGAAAATTCGCGGTTCAGCAACACCTTTTGGAATTGGTTTTAGAAAACTACCATACCTGCCACGATAATATTTTATGTGAGGAGGAATCCAGAATTGTTTCCCATTAACATAAACTACTTTATCTTTTATCTCCAATGTATCACCTGGAGTTCCTATGCATCTTTTAACGTAGTTCACTCCTCTTTCAGTAGCGAATAACTGATCTCGATCTCCGGGAAACTCAAATACTACTATGTCGGTTGCTTTCGGTTCTTTTAAAGCTGGCAATCGAAAAAAAGGAATTTCAATTTCAGTGAAAGGAATATATTTAGGCGAAGATGAACCATAGATGAATTTATTAACAAGAACAAAATCTCCAACTAGTATTGTATCCTCCATCGAACCAGTTGGAATTCTCGTATTCTGAATTATAAATGTAATTATAAAGAAGGCTGCAATTGCTGCCCAAAAGAGTTGGCGGAAGAACTCAACTACTTTTTCAGTAAATGTTTCTGGTTTTTTTCTTTCCTTCTTTTTCCAGAATAAAAATTTTTTCTCATTTGGTTCGTTTTTACTAACTGTTTCATTCATTTTAATGTCTGGGTTTGAGTGATATTGTAGAAGTAATTTTTATTAAAACAGTGTGAAATATACTTTCTTTAAAGCAAAATTGAAGCTCAAAATATAAGATAACTTTGTGGTTAGTAAGAATTGCTTAACCAAAAGGCCTAATTTTTTATACCGGTTTTTCCGCAAAACTGCTTGCTATTTGATTAATGATGTTTATAACCGAATCCCGAACTGTTTCGTACTGATTAAATAATTCCTTTTTAACAGGATGGGAAGGAGGTAATTCAACTGTTAACGGATTTACGGGTCGATCGTTTATGAAAAATCTATAATCAAGGTGTGGTCCGGTCGAGAGGCCAGAACTTCCCACATATCCAATCACTTCTCCCTGTTTGACCTTGCTTCCTTTCTTTAATCCCTTTGCAAATCGTGAGAGATGCATATACATTGTTGAATAAACAAAGTTGTGTCTTATTTTTATGAATCGTCCGTTGCCGCCTTTGTAACCCGCACTGATTACAGTTCCATCTCCGGTGCTTCTTACAGGTGTTCCAACAGGTGCTGCATAATCAATACCAAGGTGGGGTCTTCTAACTTTAAGAATAGGGTGTAGTCTGCTTCTACTAAATCTAGAAGTTATTCTGCCAAATTCAAGTGGAGATTTAAGAAAAGCTTTTCTTAAGCTGTTTCCATTTTCATCAAAATACTGGAAAGTGCTATCCTGCATAAAAGGAATTGCATAAAATTCCTTCCCATCATGATTAAAGTATGCACCATTAATTTTACCAATACCAATCAGGTTACTATCAACATATTTTTCTTCGTAGATTACTTTAAAGTTATCTCCTTCCTGTAAATGATAAAAATCAATTTGCCAGGCAAAAATCTGCGAAAGTTTTACAGCAAGTTTTGGTGAAGCATCTGACTGCATTAGCGAAACATAAAGTGAATGATCTATTGTCGCAGATATTTGATTTACTTTAGTTATAACTTCTTTTGATGTCTCGTAAACATTAATTGAATCATTTAGATCGAACACAATAAAATTTATAGGGTCTTTTTCGTATACAAAGTATGAAAGAGAATTTATTGAATCTGGTTTCGAGAATGTGTAATAATTATCGCCCGGAATAATTTTTCTGGCATTAAAAGTATTTTTTGCCTTGTCCAGAATTTTAATTACACTGTCTCCTGGCACACCAAAATTTAATAGTATCTCAGAAAAAGTTTCATTTTTTTGCACACTGTAAGATTGCTTATCCAGTGAATCGGAACAGAAACCGAATGCATTTAGCTTAGGTTCAGAATTTTGTGGAATGGAATCTTTTGTTACAGTTTCGGAACATCGAATAAATCCTGTAACCAGAAGTAAAAATAAAAATAAGACTGAAGCAAGATTTGATAATCTTGAATAGATGGTTTTGTTTTTGCCTGTATTCACTAAACTTTATTAAATGAATAAATTTTTGCAAAATTAGTATGTTTAAGCTTATAAAACAAAGTAAATGCAGTTTCAATGTTTAATTTTTCAAAAGGGAATTCATTAGATATCATTCCAATTTTAAAGTGTAAATTTCTAATTTTTAATTTGTAGTCAGTTTAATTTTTGGCGCATTATCTTTTAATAAAACTAAAAGTAGGGATTGCAATTTTACCCCATAATTGATAATATGTTTATCAAATTTGTTCTTGACAGTTAGTCAATTAAGTGTGATTTCGCCTTGAAAAAATTTTCATTAATAATAATTTTAATTTTTATAACTCTTTCTTGCAGAGAAGAAATAATAGAGCCGGGTAATTTTGTTGAAAATATAAATGAACCGGTTCAGATAAATGAGAGAAATTCATATACATTACTTCTAAATGCCAGAGAACTTTCTATGAGTCTTTCAGTTCCTGCATACTTTAATTCAATCAGAACCCGCTTCAACGTTACATTGATTGATTACGAATCAGGTTATGTTAGTGTAACTGTTCAGGATTATGATGAGAGAGAAAGATTCAGATATTTTCTTGCTGAAGATATTACTTATCATTCAGATGTTTTGGACGGTTATGTTTTGAAAACAATAAACATTAGGACTGAGAATTTTAGCGGCAAGCTTAAAATTGAATTCTACAAAACCTTCTAGCACCCACACCAATAAAAATTTTAATGAATTTTCAGTATCTTGCATTGCTTTTTTGACTAACCTTTTTATCATTTAGTATAAAACTAATCTTGGGGTAGTTTTTAATCTTATGAAGAGTAGCAAATTTTATCAGATCTCTGAAGAAAACAGAGTAATTCCGGAAAGACAGGAAATTGATGAGAATTTTAAATGGAATTTAAAGGATATTTACAATAATGATGATGAATGGGAAAAAGATTTTAAATGGATAGAAAAAAAGCTACCGGAGTATAAAAAATTTGAGAGTAAGTTTACCAAAGATGCTAATGCGCTATTAGCCTGTTTTAAGTTTGATGATAAAATAAACATCAAGCTTGAACGTCTGTACCTCTATGCTATGCTTTCGAAAGACAGCGACTTGAGGGTGAGTAAATTTAATTCTATGGATGATCGTATAAAGTCGCTATACTCAAAAGTAGGTGCAGCAAATTCATTCATCCGGCCAGAGCTGCTTAAAATTCCTGATAAAGATTTGCTTAGTTTGATAAATTCTAATAAAGAATTAAAAGTATACAAGCATCAAATCGAGAACCTTCTTCGATCTAAAAAACATACACTCTCCAATCCCGAAGAAAAAATTCTGGCAATGACATCCGAGCTTACCCAAACACCTTATAATGCATATTCTATTTTTACAAATGCAGATCTTAAGCTACCGTTTATTGAAGATGATAAAGGAAATGTAACTGAATTGTCGCATGCCAGATTTTATTCAGCAATGTATTCAAGCGATCGCAGCTATAGAGAAAGGGTTTTCAAAGCTTACCTAAGTGTTTATAAAAATTATATAAATACTTTCACTGTTCTATTTAATGGAAATCTAAAGACAAATATTTTTAATGCGCAGGCAAGAAATTATAATTCAGCACTTGAAGCCGCATTACATAAAAACAAAATACCTATTTCAGTTTACTCTAATCTTATCGATTCAGCTAATAATAATCTTCAACCAATGCACAGATGGGCTTTATTAAAGAAAAGACTACTTAAACTGGACAAACTTACTCCATTTGATGTTTATGTTACGGTATTCAATGCAAATAACGAAAAGAGTTACACATACGATGATGGAAAAAATATCGTACTCAATTCACTTAGTATTATGGGGAAAGATTACTTGTCTTCACTAAATGAGGCCTTTAATAACAGGTGGATTGATGTCTATGAAACAAAGGGGAAAAGAAGCGGTGCTTATTCCTCTGGTACAACTTATGGAGTTCACCCCTATGTGCTTTTAAATTGGGAAAAACTTTTAAACGATGTTTTTACTCTCACTCACGAGATGGGCCATAACATGCATTCTTATTACACCGGTTCATCTCAGCCATATCCATATGCTAATTATTCTATTTTCCTCGCAGAGGTCGCCTCAACATTTAATGAGTCTCTGCTTCAAGATTACCTTATCAAGATTTCAGGAAGTAAAGATGAAAAATTATTTTTACTTGAAAGATATTTGAATAATCTGACCGCTACTTTTTACAGGCAAATAATGTTTGCAGAGTTTGAAAAGATAGTTTACGAGAGGACAGAAAATGGCGAATCACTTACTGCAGAAAATCTTAGTGAGCTATATGGAAGCATTTATCAGAAATATTGGGGACCAGATATGTTTGTGATAGAAGAAGAAAAATGCACCTGGGCAAGGATACCTCACTTTTATTATAATTTTTATGTATATCAGTATGCTACAGGATTTGCTGCATCGGAAGTCCTTGCAAAGAAAGTTAAAACGGAAGGAAATACGGCTGTTACCAGATATCTTAATTTTCTTAAAGCGGGAAGTTCTGATTACCCGATTAACATATTAAAAGCTGCTGGAGTAGATATGAATTCATCTGAGCCTGTTCAGGCAGTGAGTGAAAAAATGACTCGGGTTCTTGATGAAATGGAAGAATTACTATAAACAAATAATATTATGAAAATATATAATAAAATTTTACTGAATGAATATCATCAATCTTTAACTTACGATGATATAAGTCTTATCCCCAGAGAAATATCCCGAATAAAATCGAGAAAAGAAGTAGATACTCAATCAAAATTTCTGGGTCAGCAACTTTCACTTCCAATCATTTCAAGTCCAATGGAAAGTGTTACAGGTATTGAAATGGCAAGGGAGCTGTCTTCACTAGGTTGCATAGGAATTGTTAATCGTTTCGATTCTTCACTTGGTGAATTGCTTAAAAATAAAAACAATGGACGAAAAATTAATGCAATATCTGTTGCTTTAAATACACCTCTTGATACTATAAAAAAATTATCACAAGGCGTAAAAATAATCTGGATTGATACGGCAAATGCAAGTAACCGCGAAGTTCTGAAAAAATCGGAGCAAATAAAAAAGAATACTAAAGTTAAAGTAATTATTCTTTGCCAGAAAAGAAGGTAAGTATAAAATTGAAATAATTGCTGATGGAGGAATTAAAGGTGCCGGCGACGTTGCTAAGGCAATTGCACTTGGTGCTGATGCTGTAATGATTGGTAGGTTGCTTGCAGGAACACGAGAGACTCCGGGTGAAGTAATCCGCTACAATGATCAGTTGTGGAAAAAATATCGGGGATCAGCTTCTTTTGGTGTTAAAATGAAAAATGAATTTATTGAAGGCGAAGAGACGATGGTTCCTTTTAAAGGAGTAGTTAAAAATGTTGTAAATGCAATCTCAGATGGACTTCGTAGTTCTATGAGTTATATGAACTGTCAGAGTATAGATGAGCTTAGAAATATTGAATCATTTGCCATACTTAGCAATTATTCATATTTAGAAAGACTTCCCAAAAAATAATTTTTGTAGCTGATACTTTTACCTGACTTCGTCTACTTAATTTTGTAATTTTATCTATAACAATTTTAAATTTTAGGAAATAATATTATGGCTAAAAAGAAACACGAAAAAAGTATTGAATTATTAAACAAAGCTGTCGCAGATGAGCTACTTGCAATTCATCAATATATGTATTTTCATTTCCATTGCGACGATCAGGGATATGATCTTTTGGCAAACCTATTTAAAAATACTGCAATTCAGGAAATGACTCATGTAGAAGTATTGTCAGAAAGAATTTTATTCCTCAACGGTGATGTAGAAATGAAAATAGTTGGTAAAGTTCAAAAAATTCGTGATCCTAAGGAGATGTTGAAGTGTGCTGCTCAAATGGAAGATGATAGTGCGAAAGAATACAACGATTGGGCTAATGAATGTGCATCAAATGCTGATTCAGCATCAAAAAAGATTTTTGAAGATCTTGTTCTGGATGAAGAAAGACATTTCGATCAATTCGATGTCGAGATGGAGAACATGGCAAAGTATGGAGAAAATTATCTTGCTCTTCAATCAATAGAACGAAGTAAGACAGTTTCAACTAGAACGCAAGCCGCTGAATAAAAAGGAACACCTGATTTTTTAAATTTTTATAATAATCTTATTAATGTATTTTCTCAGTAATTGAAAAATAATTTGGAGAAAAATATAATTAGATGAACATTAAATTAATTAGTTTTATTGCAGCCGCACTTTTTCTAATATTATTTATTAGCAGTTGCTCTAATAATGAGAACTCTGTTAATCCACCAAACAGTACAACACTTTTCAGCACTACTTTTGAAGAAAATGGATATTTTTCTGCTGAAGGTTGGACCCTTCCATTAAACAGTGATTCTTCAACCGATATTCCGCTAAATGGAGGAAAATATTCTTTATTATTGAATTCAACTTCTCCTCCAGAAGAATATGCTGAAATAAAGATACCGGTTATGACTCAATTTAGTGATTATAAATTATCAATCTGGTCTAAATCAATTGGTGTTACAAATGGTATCTACGGAAAAGTTCTTTTATCTTTGGTTAGAGCGGATACAGTAGTTAAGTCGCAAAGCATTACAATTACGGACATTTCTTGGCGAAATTATTCGATAGAAGATACTTTTACTGTCGCTGAAAATGATTCATTCAGGATTCAATTATCGGGAGGAGTCAATCAAATAATTGAAGGAAAAAGTTATTTTGATCTTTGCACACTTGAAGGGATTGAATATTAAATGAGTTAGAGCTTTTTGCTCTTTAACCGTAGGGAATTTGAAACTACAGATACCGAACTAAATGACATCGCAAAAGCTGCTATCATCGGGTTAAGCAAACCAAAAGCCGCTAGTGGAACTCCAATAATATTATAAATAAATGCCCAGAATAAATTTTGCTTGATAGTTTTTAATGTCAATCTGGAAAGTCTAATAGATTTCATAACTCCATTTAAATCTCCACTCATCAAAACAATATCTGCAGATTCTATCGCAACATCGGTTCCGGTTCCCATAGCTATTCCAATATCGCTTTGAACGAGTGCTGGTGCATCATTGATTCCATCGCCAACCATGGCAATAATTTTGTTTTCTTTCTGATAATCTGAAACAATTTTAATTTTATCTTCAGGTAAGACTTCAGCGTTAAAATTGTCAAACCCAACTTTATTAGAAATATTTTTTGCCGATAGTCTGTTATCTCCTGTAAGCAAAGTGGTTTTAAGTTTCATTGCTTTTAGTCTATTAATTATCTCTGGAGCATTCATCTTAACTTCATCTTCGATTGCAATTAATCCTTTCAGTTCTTTGTTGATTGAAATAAGTATTACTGTTTTTCCACTTTCGAATAATTCATTAATTTTTGATTCGAATTCTTTTATTGGAATTGAATTATTATTCATAAGTGATGAGTTGCCAATAAGAATTTCATTTCCATCCACTCTACCTTTTACTCCTGTTCCAGTAAGACTTTCAAATTTTTCTGGTTGTACAGTTTCTATACCAGCCTTTCTCACATAATTTACGATAGCTTGGGCAACCGGATGCTCGGATCTTTTTTCAAGTGAAGCAGCAATTTTCAGGAGTTCATCTTCATTGATTCCATTTGTAATAACTGAACTTACAATTGGTTTTCCGGTTGTGATTGTTCCGGTTTTATCAAAGATAATCGTATTTATTTTATGTGCAACTTCAAGGCTTTCTGCATTTTTTATAAGTATACCACTCTGTGCACCTTTTCCCGTTCCAACAATTATGGCCGTTGGTGTTGCAAGACCAAGAGCACAGGGACAGGCAATAATTAATACCGCTACAAAGTTTATCAACGAAGTACTTAATCCGGCTGAAGTAAAAAAGAACCAAGATCCAAACGTTATAATCGCAATCAAGATAATTGCGGGAACAAAAACGGAAGCAATTTTATCTGCAAGTTTTTGAATTGGTGCTTTTGTGCTCTGGGCTGTTTCAACCATTTTAATAATTTGACCTAGTACAGAATTATCGCCTGTTTCAGTAACCTCAAATTCAAAGCTTCCAGTTTTATTAAGAGTTCCGCCAATCACCTTTGATCCAACGGATTTTTCCACTGGAATTGATTCACCTGTAATCATTGATTCATTAACTGCTGAAAAGCCATTTGTTATTTTACCATCAGCTGGAATTTTACTACCAGGTTTGACAATTACTAAATCACCAATTTTAAGGTCGATTATATCTATTTCTATTTCATTATTATTTCTCCTCACTAAAACCTTTTGAGGTTTAAGTTCCAAAAGTTTTTTTATGGCTGAACCTGTTTTAGATTTAGCTCTGCTTTCAAGCCATCGCCCCATTAAAATTAATGTTATAATTACTGTTGCGGTATCAAAATAAACATGTGATGTAATTTGTTTATCGGAAAACATTTCAGGGAATAAGGTAATGAGTAAACTAAAAATGTATGCGGATCCTGTGCCGATAGCAACGAGCGAATTCATATCAGCACTAAAGTGCATTAGATTTTTCCAGAAAATTTTATAAAACCTTTTACCCGAAATAAACAAAACCGGAGTGGTTAAGATGAGTAATATTTTATTAATTACTGCTGTTGATAATGGAATAATGTTGTGAAAACTATCCCACATCATTCCCATGTTCAATAATAGAATTGGTATTGATAGAACTAAAGCAAAAAGAAAGTCCTTTTGGAGTTCTTTTTCAAATTCGGTTTTACTATCACTATTAATTTTATGTGAATTTGAATTTGAGTTATTATCAATTGAAGAAAAATCAATTTTATAACCAGCATCTTCAACAGACTCTTTAACTTGCGACAATGATGCGAAGTTTTTATCAATTTCAAAAGAAGCTTTTTCATTTGCCAGATTAACTGTTACATTTTTAATGCCTTCAATTTTAGCAATTGATTTTTCAACTCTGGCAACACAACTCGCACAAGTCATCCCTTCGACTAGAGCAGAAATGATAATACTATCTTTACTTTTATCTATCTGTTCACTCATAACGCTTTCGTTCAATTCTAATGCTTAACTTTATATCCTGCATCTTCAACTGCTTTAATTATCATTTCTTCATTAGCTTCTTGCTCATCATATTCTACGGTTGCAGAACCTATATTGACATCATATTTTTTGAGTTTCAGCCCTGATAAACTTTTTTGAACTGCCATTACACAATGATGGCAACTCATTCCTTCAATTTTGAATTCTTTTTTCATTTTAACCTTAATTTTTATTTTACTCTATAAATTAGATGCATAAATTCAAATTTAGTTGGAAATGGTCGAATTATTTGACTATTTAATTAGAATTTGATTACGCGCTGCCTTGCTTTCTATTTAACGTCGAAATCACGTAAATAATAATTGCCATAATAGCTGTAACTGACTATTTTAATTGATTTTACAGCAAAAGTTTATTACCTTTCCAGTTCGATTTTCAGAAATAATTAAATAATAAATAATTATAAAGGTGAAAAAATGACCAAGGCTGATATTGTTGATAAAGTAGCAGCCGGGACCGGCCTGACAAAACTTGAAACAGAAGCTATAGTTGAAGGATTTTTAAAGACTGTTATTGAAGCTTTAAAGGAAGGTAAAGGTATAGAGATAAGAGGATTTGGTAGCTACAAAGTTAAAAAGAAAAATGCCAGACAAGCGAGAAATCCAAAAACCGGTGAATCTGTATTTGTCCCTGAACATTATGTACCAACTTTTAAATTTTCAAAAGACTTTAAAGAGATGGTTAATTCAGGAATGTTACAGAAAGAGCGGAGATAATATTTTTAATGAATTATTGCACTGAATGTGGATATAAGTTAGAAGGTGAATTTAAGTTCTGCCCGAATTGCGGAGCAAATTTAAGTACTGATTCGCAATTGAATCCAACTGGTGAAAGAAATAGTGAAGTAATTGTTTGTAAGAATTGTGGTGAAGAAAATCCGATTGAAAACTTGAATTGTTTTAGTTGTGGTGTCCCATTAAAAAATATAAAAGGGAAAAAACAAACAATTTCGGGTAAGCAAAATAAAAAGATGAATGAAAAAATATCTGAGGAGCAACGAAATTCTAAAAAATCAAAGACTCAGCAAGAAGAAAAAGTTTTGGACAATAAAAAGATCCTTGTAATCTCGTTCTTAGTTATTATAGTATTTATTGTTGCGATGATAGTATCTGGAGTCTTTAATACAGGAGTTCAAGAAAACATCTCACAGAATAATACCAATTCGGGGAATAATAGTGTAAGCCTTGAAAACCTGAATGAAATGACAGAACTTGAAAATAAAATCAAATCAAATCCTGCAGATATGGAATCAACTTTACACCTTGCTCATTTACAACAGGATGCAAAATTTTATGAGAAAGCCATAGAGAATTACAAAATGTATTTAGAAAAAAATCCCAAAGATGCCGATGCACGGGTTGATATGGGAATTTGTTTTTACGACCTTGGTGATTATACATCTGCAATTAATGAAATGGAGACGGCATTAAAATATCAGCCTAATCATCAGATAGCATGTCTGAATCTTGGGATTGTAAATTTAACTGCTCAAAATATTGAGGCTTCCAAAGAATGGTTCAAAAAAGCATTTGCTATTGATCCAAACTCTGAAGCTGGAAAACGCGCTCAGGAATTATTAAAATCACATTAAGAAAAAAGGAGAAGTAAATGCCTTGCGGAAGAAAACGAAAACGTCATAAAATGTCTACCCACAAAAGAAAGAAAAGACTGAGAAAGAATAGACATAAAAAGAAAATAAGATAAATTAACTATATCTTGACGGCCAACTTAGCTCAGCTGGTAGAGCAGCGCATTCGTAATGCGCCGGTCGCCGGTTCAAGTCCGGCAGTTGGCTCAACCCTCTAAAAGTAATTTTGTTCTTTTTAAACTGTCTTTAAATGGTACCAATAGTCAAGAATCAATTTTTACAAATAAATAATTTTGCAAAAACTTCTTGACTTTTGAATGGATTTTCCGTTATTTTCGGGGTGTAGTGGGGAAAAGTGGTGAAATATCCCAAATAATGGAAAAGAATTGTTTAAAGGACAGTTTACATACTCAATAGATTCTAAAAGCCGTATAAGCATTCCAGCAAAGCTTCGCAAGCACATTTCGCCCGATGCAAATGATACGATTGTTATGACCAAAGGTCTCTCCAGTTGTATTGATTTGTATCCTCTCGATGAATGGCAAAAGATTGAAGAAAGACTTTTAAAGTTAAACCAATTCCAACCCGATGATTTAAGATTTATCAGAATGTTCGTTCAGTATGCACATGAAGATGTTATGGATGCGCAATCAAGAATATTGATTCCTCAGATGCTGATTGATTATGCTCAGATTCAAAAAGAAGTGTTGATAATCGGTGCTTTAAAAA
>JARRKF010000078.1:0-6071 GCA_037388405.1 Ignavibacteriaceae bacterium
CAAAACTTTCAAGTCTACATCTTCGAGTTTATTGATGTAAAGGCAACTGCTTCCTGTTTTATATTTTCCTAACTTTTTCATCAATTCAGGAGATCTTTTAAAACCAGACATTATATAAAGAGTTAGATTTTGTTTTCTTGGTGAAAATCCGGTTACGAAGAAATCACCTTCTCTTCCGCTCGCATATTTATAGTGATAAGAACCAAAACCAATTATACTAGGTCCCCACATAATAGGTTCTTCTTTAGTTATCTT
Organism: Ignavibacteriaceae bacterium; assembly: GCA_037388405.1. Lineage (GTDB taxonomy): Bacteria > Bacteroidota > Ignavibacteria > Ignavibacteriales > Ignavibacteriaceae > IGN2. The sequence goes on from JARRKF010000078.1 coordinate 256, forward strand.
TTTCATCATTTCAAGAATTTTAAAGGAGTCAGTTCTCTTCTTTTCATCTTTAACACTATTTAGAAATTTTTCTACGCTTGCTTTATTAGGTTTGGTTTTTAAATCTGCCATAATAATACTCCAATCAATTAAAAGATATGGTATAATACTTTAAAAAAGTTTAATAAAATATAAAAATACTATAATAACTTGTTGATGGGCTATCAAAAACCCTTTATATTTGTTCAATATATTTGAAAGCTAAATCCGTTCAAACGGAAAAATTATTAACTCTCACGTACTTAAGGAGAATCTTATGGCTGAGACTAAACGATTTATTCCTTTCGTTTCTCCCGAAACCACAATGGCTGAATTTACAATCCGTGCTTTAATTATCGGTTTGATTCTAGCCGTAATACTTGGTGCTGCTAATGCATACCTGGGATTAAAAGCAGGAATGACGATAGCAGCACGCAGTTATTGGAATGGCGCTGATAAAAATTATGAAAGGTTCCATTCTGGAAGAAAATTTTGCACGAACCGTTGGTTCAATTGGTGAATCAATTGCGGCAGGTGCAATCTTCACTTTACCTGCATTCTTCATTGGTGGTATCTGGGTTCCGTTTTTCACCACCGAACATTTTCTTATTTCTGTAGCAGTAATGATTGCTGGAGGTATTCTTGGAATTATGTTCGTTGCACTACTTAGACGAGTGATGGTAGAAGATGTGGAATTGCCTTTCCCGGAATCAATTGCAGCAGCCGAAATTCACAAAGCTGGAAGACATGGAACAGGTGGTTCTAAGTTTCTCTTTAGTGCAATGGGGTTAGGCGCTTTGATTCAAACTTTAGGTCAATTTAAATTATTTGCAACTTCGTGGACGCAGGTAATTACAGTTGGCAGAGGACATATTTTCTTCCGTTCACCGGATGTAAGTCCTGCATACATTGGTGTTGGCTATATCATCGGACCAAGATTAGCTGCACTTAACTTTAGTGGAGGTGTTTTAGCCTGGGGATTGCTTGCGCCTACAATTGCATTCTTTAAATTTTTTACAAGTGACTCAACAGCAAATTTTGATTGGGCGGCAACTATGGTTCAGGTTTGGAAAGACTATGTTAGACCAATTGCAATTGGTGGAATGCTTGTTGGTGCTGTTTATACTTTATGGAGAATGAGAAAAAGTCTCGCAACAGGAATTTCTCGATCGATAAGTGATGTGAGAAAAGCAGCAACCGGTGAACACGTGGAAATCAGAACAGAAAGAGATATAAGTTTTAACTGGATAATGATTGGAATACTTGCTACTGCCGTAGCTACATTTTTTATCTATTATTATTTTGCTGGTGATGTAGCGGCTGCGCTGGTTGCTACAGTCGTTATGATAATCGCCGGATTTTTCTTCGCAGCCGTTTCTGGTTATCTCGTCGGAATCATTGGTTCGAGTAATAATCCGATTAGTGGTTTAACGTTGTCAACTTTAGTTGTTGCTGCAATACTTATGGTTGCTTTGGGTATGAAAGGAGATTCCGGAGTTGCAGCTGTTCTTGGAGTTGCCGCAGTTGTTTGTGTAGCTGCAGCCGTTGCTGGTGAAATGCTTCAGGATTTAAAAGCCGGACATATACTTGGAGGAACCCCATGGAAAATGCAGGTTGGAGACATTTTAGGTATTCTTGTTGCTTCAGCAGTAATGTTTCTCCCTTTGCTTATCCTTCACGAAGGAGATATAAAATCTGGTGGTACCGGTTTTGGTGGTGATGCATTACCTGCTCCACAAGCAAGTTTAATGGCTATTTTGTCTAAAGGAATTGTTGCCGGTGAGATGGATTGGATTCTTATTTTCGTAGGTATGCTGATGGGTGTTGGTTTTATTATGATGAATGTAAAAAGTCCGATGCTGGTTAGTGTGGGAATGTATCTTCCGTTAGGAACAACTTTTGCAATTTTTGTTGGTGGTTTAATAAAAGGAATTGTTGAAAGAGTTAATGAAAATAAAAAATTCAATGAAGCACAAAAATCCCGGGTGGAAAATACAGGAATTCTAATTGCAGCGGGATTAATTGCCGGAGAAGCATTAATTGGATTATTGTTTGCGGCATTTGCATTTTGGGAAGTATCACTATTAGAAATATTTGCAGAACCATCATTTATTATTAGTCTGATAGTATTTGCATTTATTGGATGGTTGCTTGTAAGGATTCCAGTGAAAAATGCCGGTAAACCCGATGATCCACCACCACCACATGTTTCAATGTAATTAATTTTAATGGAGCGCTGTTTAAAGAGCGCTCCTTGTATTTTTTATGCCAATATCATTTAAAGAACGAAAAAAGATTTTAAAAAACACAAATACTCTTGATCTTACTCCTGTAAGGATTCATTCTGAGGAAAAAAACGAACAAGGACTTGTTACTATTATTGTCCCTAAATTCAAAAATGAGATAGCAAAGAAGTATGTAGGTCCCCGGTTAAAATCTGATGTATTCAAAATTAAATTGGATAGACTAGGCTCAACAGTCTGGTCAAATATGGATGGGAAAAAAGATGTTCAGGAAATAATCAAAAATGTATCATCACAGTTTGAAGATGAACTTGAGCAGGCAGAAGACAGAGTAATAAAATTTATTTTTCAGCTTTACGAACAAAAATTAATATCATTTAAAGAAATAAACTGATAGGAGATTAAAATGGGAAAAGTGTTAGGTCATTTAGAACCCCAACTAGTATGGAATTACTTTGAAGAAATTTGTAAATACCCGCGTCCTTCTAAAAAGGAAGAGAAAATAGCAGAGTACGTTTTTTCAGTTGGAAAGAAACTTGGTATGCAAACAGAAAAAGATAAGTTTGGAAACATTCTTATTCGCAAACCTGCAACACCAGGAAAGGAAAATTTGAAGACAGTTGTTCTTCAATCGCATATAGATATGGTTTGTGAAAAGAACCGTGATGTTGAGCATGATTTTGATAACGATCCGATTGAACCTTACATTGATGGAGATTGGGTAAAAGCAAAAGGAACAACTCTCGGAGCCGATAATGGAATTGGCGCTGCTACTGCATTAGCTGTGCTTGAATCAAAAGATATTGAACACGGTCCAATTGAAGCTTTATTTACTCTGGATGAAGAAACAGGTTTAACCGGAGCATCAAGTTTAAAGAAAGGATGGTTGAAAGCAGACATTCTAATCAATATGGATTCTGAAGAGCTTGGAACTTTATTTATTGGTTGTGCCGGAGGAAAAAATACTGCGGCTAAATTTAAAGCTAAAATGGAAAAAGCACCAAAGAATTATTCTTCATTTGAATTGAAAGTTGATGGATTAAAAGGTGGACATTCAGGTTTAGAAATTCATGTTGGAAGAGGTAATGCAACAAAAATTGTAAACAGATTAATCTGGGAGTATTCACAGGATTATATAATCAGACTTGCTTCGATAAATGGTGGAAACAAACATAACGCTATTCCTAGAGAAGCTTTTGCTGTTGTTGCTGTTCCAAAAAAAGATGAAAAGAAACTGAAAAAGTTTGTGAAGAAATTTAATGAAACCGTAAAAGCAGAATTTGCTGCCGTTGAAGCGGATCTTTCTGTTTCAATTGGAAAGCATGAGATGCCAGCAAAATTTATGGACGAGAAGACACAGAGGAAATTAGTTAATGCTCTTTATGCCGTTCCTCATGGTGTGATTAAAATGTCAAAAGATATTCAGGGATTAGTGGAAACATCAACGAATCTTGCAGTAGTAGAAACTTCAGGAAAGAATGTAAACATTGTTACGAGTCAGAGAAGTTCTGTTGCTTCTGAGAATGAAGATATAGTAAATATGGTTTCAACAGTATTTATGCTTGCCGGAGCTGAAATTTCTTACGGTGATGGATATCCAGGATGGAAACCTGATGTTAATTCTGATATTCTGAAGGTTTTCAAGTCTACTTTTACAAGAATGTATGGGAAAGAACCAGAAGTAACTGCTATTCACGCAGGTTTGGAATGTGGAATCATTAAAGAAAAATATCCTGAAATGGATATGATCTCTTTTGGACCAACGATGTTCGGTGTTCACTCACCTGATGAGAAATTACAGATATCGACAGTTCCTGAATTCTGGAACCAGTTGACTAATTCTCTTAAAAATATCCCTGCAAAATAATTTATTAAAGTCACTCTGAGCCATGCTTCTTAATGACTCGGAGTGACAATTTTTTAAATTTAATTATCAATCCTATGCAACAAAATTCCACTCTAAAACCTGAACCAAGTGCGTTTTTACGCTGGATGGCTTTGCTTCTTGTATCTCTTGGAATGTTCGGTAATTACTATATTTATGATAGTATCTCACCGCTTGCGGATCTGCTGAAAACTCAACTTGGCTTTTCAGATTCTAATATCGGATTGCTAAATGCCATTTACAGTTTTCCAAATATAATTATGGTTTTGATTGGAGGATTGATAATTGATCGGATTGGTACACGGACGTCTGTAATAATATTTACTACACTGATAATGATTGGGGCAATTGTAACTGCAATTACCGGAAATATTTTTCTGATGGCGTCTGGTAGATTAATTTTTGGTCTTGGTGCTGAGTCAATGATTGTTGCTGTTACAACTATTATTGCAAGGTGGTTTAAAGGCAAAGAACTTTCTTTTGCATTCGGATTGAACCTTACTCTGGCAAGATTAGGTTCTTTTCTTGCATTAAATTCTCCAACCTGGGGGAGAAATCTTTATGAATATTGGCAATCACCTTTGTGGATTACGGTTTATGCAGGTGTGTTTGCATTTTTCTGCGTGATCATTTATTTCTTTCTCGATGTTTACGCTTCGAAGAATTATAACTTACCAAAGGAAGGTGAGCAAGACGTTATTCTTCTTTCTGATATCTTAAGAATTAAGGAAATTAAACGCTGGTATGTCTTTGGTTTTCTGTTAGTCCTTGGTATAACTATATCAATTGTTGATCCTGAAAATTGGACAATCTTTCTTGTTTTACTCATAGCTTCTTTACTGATATTGTTTCTTAAATCAAAATCTTTTTCAAAATCTTTCTGGTATATCACAGCTTTATGTGTTACGTTTTACTCAGCGATGTTTCCGTTCCAGACTTTTGCCATCAAATTTTTTCAGGAAGCTCATGGAACAAGCAGAGAAGTTGGTGGAAACCTCTCAAGTATTTTAACTTTGGCAGCAATGGTTTTTACACCCTTATTTGGTTTGCTTTCTGATAAAATCGGGAAGCGTTCGCTTCTGATGATGTTCGGCTCACTTTTAATAATTCCCGTTTATTTAATGATGGCATATAAATTTGGAAGACCCGATGTGATGACTGAAAGTAGTTTTTTTCATTTGAGTATTCCATTCTTCAATATTGAAGCATCAATTCCCATTTATCTTATCTATCCAATGGCTATGATGGGAATAGCATTTTCGCTTGTTCCGGCAGTAATGTGGCCATCGGTTGCAATTATTGTGGATCAATCAAAACTTGGAACAGCATACGGCTTAATGACGATGATTCAGAACATTGGTCTTTTTGGATTTAATTTAATTATCGGTTTTGCAAATGACTTTGCAGGTGCAAGTGCAGCAAATCCTTCGGGCTATAATTTAGGCATGTGGATTTTTTCAATTCTCGGATTTCTTGGACTCACATTTGCGTTTCTTCTCAGAAAAGCAGAAACAGGTCCCGGTGGACATGGTCTTGAATTAAGTATGAAAGAAAAGGCTGCGTTACAGAAATGATGCAGTTTTTATATTGATATTAATAATTCGGCAGTTGCTTTTGGATATAATATTTATCTGAATGTTCACATATTCTGATTCAAATTACTTGGTAAA
>JARRKF010000079.1:0-5824 GCA_037388405.1 Ignavibacteriaceae bacterium
GAAAGTCTTCCGTCAGGCGTTGCACCGGTTACACTTCCAAAATAGACGTGACTGGTAGTTGGAAGTAAATTTATTCTGAAATGTCCGCCTTTGGTGTTTGGTCTTCCATCAATCGCTGAGAAATATATTTCAAAAATTTGTTTCAGAATTTCATCTGCATAATCATTGTCATTTCCGTACTTTGGTGTTTCATTCAGCAACAAATCTCTTATATTATCGGAATCTTCATAATTTTTATTTATCGCAGCTAATAACTCTTCCATTGAAAATTTCTGTTTATCGAAAACGTTGTATTTAATTGATGTAAGAGAATCAGTTGTTGTTCCAATTCCAACTCCCTGAATGTAAGAAGAGTTATATCTCGCACCGCCATTATTGTAATCCATTCCTTTAGCAATACAATCATCAATTAACAAAGACATAAATGGGGCAGGGAGGAATTCAGCATAAAGCCGTTCAATAATAACATTTCCTTTTATCTTAATGTCAGCAAAATATTGAATTTGTTTTTTGTATGCTTCGATTAATTCTTCAAAAGTTTGAAATGATTTAGGGTCACCGGTTTGAATTCCGATTTGTTTTCCAGTTTTAGGATCGAATCCATTATTTAAAGTAACCTCAAGAATCTTTGTAAGATTGAAATATCCGGTAAGAATATAACTCTCTTTTCCAAATGCTCCAGTCTCAACGCAGCCACTCGCTCCACCATTTCTTGCATCGCTAATTGATTTTCCCTGCCTTAACATTTCCTGAACTATTGCATCTGTATTAAACAGTGATGGTTGTCCGTAACCAGTCTGTATAATTTTAAGTGCTCGGGAAACCAAGTCATTCGGATTCTTTTTACTTATCTGCACCATAGAACTGGGTTGAAGCAAACGCATTTCTTCGATCACATCAAGAATTAAATAAGTGAGCTCATTTACTGCATCTTCACCTTCTTCCGTTACACCGCCAATATTTATCAAACAAAAATCGGTATAGGTATTACTTTCTTTTGAAGTTACTCCAACCTTCGGTGGTGCAGGCTGGTTATTGAACTTAACCCAAAAAGCCTGAAGCAGAATTTTGGCACCTTCCTTATCCATAACTCCGGATTCAATATCTTTTTTATAGAATGGATAAAGATGCTGGTCAAGTCTGCCTGGATTAAATGAATCCCAGGTATTTAACTCAGTAATTACTCCAAGATGAACAAACCAATAATATTGAAGAGCTTCCCAGAAAGTAGTCGGTGCATTTTCAGGAACCCGCTCACAAATTCCAGCCATTATTTCAAGTTCATCTTTTCTTTGCTGATTATTTTCTTGCTGTGCAGCTTCGCGAAGTTTTTGACTATAGCGTTTTGCAAAATTAATGAGAGCATCGGCTGCTATTTCCATCGCTTTTAATTCTTCTCGCTTACTAAAAGCCTGTGAGTCGTTGTAATAATCAAGTGAGTTAAGTGATTCATTTATTTTTTCTTTAAAGTTCTTGAATCCCATTTTATAAATTTTATCATCGAGAACTGTGTGACCGGGTGCGCGCTGCTCCATAAACTCAGTAAAGATTCCAGCATTGTAAGCAGCCTTCCAGTTTTCATCCATCTCATTGAAAATTCTATCTCTAATAGATCTACCACTCCAGAAAGGAATTATCTCTTCCTGCTGATATTTTCTTGTTTCTTCATTCACTTTGAATGATATCTTTTTGCGATTATTAAGAATATCGAAATCTTCGAGACTATGTGTGCATAATTCGGGATAAGTTGGAGTAGCTTTTGGTGATGGCCCTCTTTCACCGACAATTAATTCATTCTCACCTAAATAAAGTTCTTTATTTTCAAGAATGAATTGAAATGCTTTAGCACGTGCGACAGGTACAGAGCATTTTTCAGTTTCACCGCTTTTAGAAAATTCGGTAAGCAGTCTTGCTCTTTCAATTGAAATTACTTCTTCAGTATTTACACTTAATTCTCTAAGCTGTTTTATGCGGTCATTCATTCTTAACCCCCAATTTTAACTCTGCTTTTCAATTCACTAAAAAATTGTTTTATTGTATCAAGATATTCAGAACCAGGAGATTGAGTGCTATTCATTTTATTTTCTAAACCATATTTTATATACTTTCCTTTACCAGCACGATGATAGGGAAGAAGATTAACTTCAAATAAATTATTCAGATATGATATAAAACCACGAATTGCGAATATATTTTCTCTTGAATCTGTAATCTCCGGTACGATTGGAATTCTGATTATGATTTTCTTTCCAACTTGATCAATCTCTGTTAAATTTCTTAAAATATCCTGGTTGGAGACGCCAGTAAATTTTTGATGGTCTTCATCGTTCATAAGTTTAAGGTCGTACAAAAACATGTCAGTGTGTTCTGCAACTTTTTGAATTATATCCAGTGAAGAGTACCCGCTTGTGTCAACTACTGTATGAATGTTTTGGTTTTTGCATTCTTTAAGACACTCAATTAAAAAATCTGGTTGCATTAGTGGTTCACCACCAGAGAAAGTAACACCACCACCTGATTCCTCGTAAAATATTTTGTCCTTAAGAATTTCCATCATCAATTCATCTACAGAAAATTCTTTACCAATCTCATCATTTTTCATAGAGAAAGTTTGATCAAAGCCGCGTCTTAAATTACATCCTTCAACTTTCTCAGGAATTATTTTGTGACTTTCAGGATTATGGCACCACCAACATCGAAGCGGGCATCCTTTTAAAAAGACAGTTGTCCTGATGCCTGGCCCATCAAAAATTGCGAATCGTAAAATGTTAAATATTATGCCGCTTTGAATATTCTCACTCATAATTTTTAAAATTTAACTTTTTGTTATGCTAAAATTACTGATTTTTTAAGGTAAATTAGATATGAATAAAGAAATAGATGAGTAAACTTAGAAGTTGTACACCCGTAGGGATTCTTCCGCTGGAATGCCTTTGGCAGAATCCCAAACTATTGATAATAATTTGTACGCCCGGAAGGATTCGAACCCTCAACCTTTTGATCCGTAGTCAAACGCTCTATCCAATTGAGCTACGGGCGCATTTTATTGAAAACCTTCTGGTCTCCCGCAAGGCGGGATAAACTCCGTCAGATGCTCTATCCAATTGAGCTACGGGTGCATTTAATAATTTCTGGTGCAAATATAATCTATTTGCTACAAAATTGTTTAACCGAATATTTTAGCTAAATGATTAATGTTTTGCTTCATTCTCATAATAGCAGTATGCTACCTTCTCATTTCAATAAAATACCAAATCAGCAACAATTATTATGAATGAAAACGAATGTTTGTGTCGGCATATAAATTGGCTTGTAAAACACTCAGGCAAGAGTGTCACTTGCTTATCAGAAAAAAAGAAGTTGTTTAATTTCAAAGATGCAATGGAATTTTTGAAATTTACCAGTCAAGTGATAAGCCGCTCTTGCCATCGATTTTTAAATACACAAGATTCTTAAGCCACATCAACATTCTTTCCATTCAAATCAAAAAGTAATAGGTTTTAACAATCTTCATTTTTTTCATATTTTAATGAACATTAAAATCATTAACTAAAGGAAATAGAATGTTCAAAGGTGTTGGAACAGCATTAATAACCCCATTAAAGACGGATCAGTCTATTGATTTGGATTCATTAAGGAAAATTGTTAATCAACAGTTAAATGGGGGAGTTGATGCTTTAGTTGTATTGGGAACAACTGGTGAGTCTCCTGTAATAGAATATGATGAGCGACGGAAAATTATTTCTCTTGTTGTAGATGAAGTTAAAGGAAAAATTCCGGTTATTGTTGGTACGGGTACTAATGACACTAAAAAGGTAATTGAAAACAATCGCCAGGCAAAAGATTTAAAAGCAGACGGCGTATTAATAGTAAATCCTTATTACAACAAAGGCACACAGGAAAGTCTTGTTGAACATTATAAAACTATAGCAGAAAAGACAACTCTACCAATTATTTTATATAACGTTCCTTCAAGAACAGGAATGAATATCCTTCCTGAAACCATTGTTAAAATTCACAAAGAATGCAAAAATGTAGTAGCTGTAAAAGAAGCAAGCGGAAATATTTCACAGATAGCTCATCTTATTTCAATAAAACCTGAGACATTATCTGTTCTTTCCGGCAACGATGATCAAACTCTTGCAATTATGGCATTAGGTGGTGATGGAGTAATTTCAGTATTTTCAAATCCTTATCCATCGGAAATGAAAAAAATCACTAATGCATTATTTGAAAATAATCTTAAGCTTGTACAGGAACTTAACAACAAATATCTGTCAATGATGAATGCTCTGTTTGTTGAAACAAGTCCGGCACCTGTAAAATATGTTATGTCGAAACTCGAGCTCAGCGAAAATGTATTACGATTGCCGTTATTAAAAGCCGGGTCTAAAGCGATAGAAATTTTAGACAAAGAAATGAAAAAAATGTAATTGAGATATAAGGAGAAAGTCAAATGAAATATGGTTTGGTTGGTGCAACGGGAAAACTAGGTAAAGAGGTAATTACTTTATTTGCAGAAAATAATCACGAGCTTGTTTTCACGTTCGACCTTCAGGGTGAATGGATTCAGGCGGAACCGGATATTTTAATCGATTGTTCTCTTCCCGAAGCATTTGGAAATGTTTTATCTTTTTCAAAAAATTTCAAAATTCCATTAATCATTGCAACTACCGGATTGAATGAAAAAAATATCAATCAACTAAAAGAATTTTCCAAAATAAAACCTGTTGTACAGAGCTATAATTTTTCAGTTGGAATACAAATTCTTCTTCAGCTAACAAAAATTGCTCACGAAAAAGTACCAGATTGGGATGTTGAAATTTCAGAGACTCATCATCGGTTTAAAAAAGATAAGCCTTCTGGTACTGCTAAAATGATACAGGAAATTTTTGGTGATAAAAAAATAAATACGACTTCCTTACGATTAGGAAATGTTCCCGGAGATCACACTGTAAGTTTTGCCGGCCTGGGGGAAGTAATATCAATTCAGCACCGTGCATTATCAAGAAGAACTTTTGCTGAAGGAATTTTAATTTCATCAGAATTTGCATTAAATAAAGATAAAGGATTTTATTCCTTTGCCGATATAGTTTTTAATAAATAAAAAAACATCTATCGAGAAGTAAGAATGGACTCATACGAAGTAATAAAAAGAATAGCTGATGCTAAAAAGAAAACTCCAGCCAAAATTTATTTGCAAGGAGATTTAAGTAAAGTTGATTTTGGCGATTTGGATTTTTATGGATCATCTGTTTCGGGTATTTTGTTTTGCGAGTACAATGAATTCAATGGTTTTTATGAAAAGAATAAAAATTTAATTACAAAATATCGGATTGAAGTTGACAGAAGAAATTCAGCAATTCTAATGGCTGATCATTGGTGACCATTGTGTAATAATGATGGGTGCAGTCTTAAATATCGGTGCAGTAATTGGTGAGAAAACTATGATTGATATGAACGTAGTTGTTGGTGGACGAGCAGTTGTCGGAAAAAATTGTCACATTGGTGCAGGAACTGTTCTTGCTGGTGTAATTGAACCGCCAAGTGCTGATCCTGTAATAATAGAAGATGATGTTTTGATTGGTGCAAATGCTGTAATTCTTGAAGGTGTTAAAGTTGGAAAAGGAGCTGTGGTTGCTGCCGGTTCGATAGTTGTAAAAAATGTTGAACCTCATACGGTGGTTGCAGGTGTTCCGGCAAAAATGCTAAAAAAAGTTGATGATAAAACAAAAGCTAAGACACAGTTAATGGAAGAATTAAGGAAACTCTGATTGCCTTTAATTGTTCAAAAATATGGCGGAAGCAGCGTTGCTGATGTTGA
>JARRKF010000080.1:0-5367 GCA_037388405.1 Ignavibacteriaceae bacterium
CCTGTTTGAACTTCATCAAACATCAATAGGATTTCATTTTCTTCAGTTACAGTTCTTAGTTCCTTAAAGAATTCCTTCCTGAAAAAATTATCTCCGCCTTCACATTGAATTGGTTCAATAATTAACACAGCAATGTCATCAGGATTTATTTTAATTACCGATTTAATTTCTGATATCGCTTTCTTTTCCATTGCTATAACTTCATCGATGTGATGTTCGAGTGGAAAAGTAATTTTTGGATTTAATATTCTCGGCCAGTTAAATTTGGGGAAATACTGAATTTTGTTCGGATCGGTGTTCGTAAGTGACATAGTATAACCGCTTCTTCCGTGAAAAGCTTCTCTAAAATGAATTACCTGCTGTCCTCTTTCGGTTTTGTAACCTTTTTTAAAATTCTTTTTTACTTTCCAGTCAAATGCAACCTTCAAGCCATTTTCAACTGCAAGTGCACCACCATCAATAAAAAATAAATGTTTCATAAAATCTGGTTTTGCAACTTTGCTGAACGTCTGAACAAACTCCGCCATCTGTGTAGTATATATATCAGAATTTGAAGGTCTATTTACTGCGGCAGCACCAAATAATTCTTTTACTTCATAAGAATTCAACTTTGGATGATTCATTCCTAAAGGGGAAGAAGCAAAGAAAGTAAATAGGTCAATATATTGGTCCCCATTTCTTTCATCAATTATTTTATTTCTAAAGCTATTTTTAAGATCAAGCACGAGTTGAAATCCATCGGCTAGCATATTCTTTCCAATGATTTCTCTTACTCTTTCTGCTGGTGTTAAAGTTTCTGTATACATATCTATTCTCACATCAAAAATTTTGGAATAAAATTAACAAATATTATGCAAGAGGCTTTGATGCCTATAAAGGAAGATTAAAGCAAGAATTAAAATACAGATTCAAAAGCAGAAACGAAGTAACTTATATACTTGTAAAGATGACCGGAAAGAATTATATGTAAATGTTGATTTCTCATTTTTAATTAATTTCTTATCAAACTTACTAAAGCAATAAAATATATTCAATGTTTTCAGTTATGCATTAATAGAATACTTATTAGGCTTTTTCTGAATTATAACATAGTTTTTAACTAAGTGAGTTGGATATATTATTATTAGTTTTGTAATACATTTTTATAAAATTTTAAATAAGCTTAATTAAAGGAGAAAGAGATGGATTTTCTAAAAATATTAGGAATACAAAAAAATAATTTTGGTTGTTCAACCGGTCAGAAATGGAATCAAACTAAGTCTGAAGGAGAACTTAAAATTGTTTCACCGGTTGATGGTAAACTTATTGCCTCAGTCTATCAGGCTTCTGAAAAAGATTATGACACAGTAATTAATACAGCATCTAAAGCATTTAAAGAGTGGAGAGCAGTACCAGCGCCCAGAAGGGGAGAGATCGTAAGACAGATTGGAATTAGACTTCGCGAGTACAAAGAACCTCTTGGAACTCTGGTTTCGTATGAAATGGGAAAATCTTTACAGGAAGGTCTGGGAGAAGTTCAGGAGATGATTGACATATGTGATTTTGCTGTTGGTCAGTCACGACAGCTATACGGATTTACCATGCAATCTGAAAGACCAATGCATAGAATGTATGATCAATATCATCCATTAGGAATTGTTTGTACTATTTCCGCTTTCAATTTTCCTGTGGCTGTCTGGAGCTGGAATGCAATGCTCGCTGCAGTTTGTGGTGATGTTAATCTTTGGAAACCATCTTCAAAAGTTCCTTTGAGTGCAATTGCTACACAAAATATTATAGCACAAGTCCTTAAAGAAAATAAACTTCCCGAAGGAATATTTTCACTTGTAATAGGTAAAGGTTCAACTGTTGGAGAAAGAATCTTAAATGATAAACGAGTTGAACTTGTTTCAGTTACCGGATCGACAAGAGTGGGAAAGCATGCGGCTGAAGTTGTTTCAGCAAGATTTGGGAAGACTATTCTTGAACTTGGTGGAAACAATGCAATTATAATAACTCCGGATGCTGACCTAAAGCTTGCAATTCCTGCGGTTTTATTTGGAGCAGTAGGAACAGCAGGTCAAAGATGTACTACAACGAGAAGACTTATAATTCACGAATCGATTTATAATCAAGTTAAAAATTCTCTTCTTAAAGCCTACAAAAGCATTAAAATTGGTGATCCATTAGACGAAAAAAATAATATGGGTCCTTTAATTGATAAAAATGCTGTTAATGATTTTAATAACGCATTGAAGAAAGTAAAAAAGGAAGGGGGAAAGATTCTTTTTGGTGGAGATGTGCTTGGTGGTAAAAATTATAGTTCAGGCTGCTATGTAACTCCTGCAATAGTTGAAGCTAAAAATAATTACGAGATAGTTCAGGAAGAAACATTTGCACCAATTCTTTACTTAATCAAATATAAAAAAGACATTGATGAAGCAATTGCTTTACAGAACGGAGTCGTTCAGGGATTGTCATCAGCTATATTCACAAATAATGTTAAAGAAGCTGAAAGGTTTCTTTCCTACGCCGGATCTGACTGTGGAATTGCAAATGTTAATATCGGAACTTCAGGCGCTGAAATTGGCGGTGCATTCGGAGGTGAAAAAGAAACCGGTGGTGGTAGAGAATCTGGATCTGATGCCTGGAAAGCTTATATGAGAAGACAAACGAACACAATAAATTATGGTTCTCAGCTACCTTTGGCGCAAGGAATTAAATTCGATATCTAGTCACTTCTTTTTAAGGTATTTTTGTAAGGAACGGGAATTTTTTTCCGTTCCTTTTTTTATGTAAAAATTCCTTCTCCAATTTCCTTTTTACTATTTGATATCATTCCGAGACTACTTAAGGAAATTTTACCTGAAGTTAAGACCTAACCTCGCAATTCTTTCTTATGAATGTATCAATTCAATAATGAGCGGTATGAGTGAAAACACTAAATCATTTGGCAAGCTTTTGGAATGACTCAAAACAAAATTAAATAATGTAAATGCGGGAAATTAAATGACTACTCTTGATTTAAAAAAATTAACCTCTTGTGGATCTGATTGGGAATCCAATCAGTATAAAATATTGATTAAGGTTAAAGAGTGGTTACAGGATTTCCATAAGAATAAGTTGTTTCCAGCGATTGAAGAATCGGTTCAGTTTAATCTTTCTCTCGAAGATATCTTAAGGGAAAATATAGAATGCAAGTTATGGTTTGATAATGAAATTAGAGGTAGAAGAGTAAATGAAAGAATAATGATTTATGAAAAGGCTCATCAAATTGGAAACCAGCTTGATAAGCTTTTAACTTTTATTGATTGGGCACTTAAACTTAATAAACCTGTGCTTGAGGAAGGTAGAATTATTAAAAACTTTGTTGATGAAAATCTTGAAATAAGAAGAATTTCTCCAGTTGAAAAAAATTATCATGGTAAGGGGTATTTTACTCTTCCGGATAACAGAAAAGAAGCTCTTAATATTTACCTTTATGAGATAATCTGGGATTGGTCTCAGGAAAATCTTTATCAGAGAATAAACTCGACAAAAGTGAGATCCATTCCTCTGAATATGATTGAAATCTCAATAGAATCTATGATGAAAAATTTTATAAGTAATTCTCAAAGTCTGCACGAGCCGGTTGTTTTTATAATTGATACCGATCTTGACTTTCCATTTAACGAAACAATCTTTCCAATAGCCGAAGAAAAACTTTTAAAGCATCTCAGCAATTAGTGTAAGATAGTCAGCTCTCCTGATAATTTAACTATATCAGAAACAATCATCGCAGTTTCAGTAAGAAAGATATCATTATCTTCTATGCTTTTATCTGGAATCTCACCTTTCTCTAATAGCTTAAGTCCTTTTCTTTGACGTCGTTCATTTTCCCTCTGAAATTCCTTTTCATCATCCTCTTCTTTTTTCTGCTTTCTCACTTCTTCATTAAGTGAAACAAACTTTTGCTCCTTTGATTTCTTATATTCCTGAATATCTTCTTGCAAATACTGGAATTCAGGATCAGCAATTCTTCTTTCTTCCGAAGAAGATAAGAGTTTTGGCAATATATCCTCCAAGTTGCTATAAATTTTATAATCTGTAGCATTTATTTTATCCCATGGTAAAGCTGAAATTTCCGAACTTTCACCTGATTCATCTGGATCAACATACGAAGGAAAATTAATATCGGGAGTTACACCAAGTCTTTGAGTACTTCCGCCATTAATTCTATAATATTTAGCGATTGTCAGTTTTAGCTGACCGAATTTATTTGAACTATTTCTCGAAATTCTGTTAAGATCAATTAGATTTTGAACAGTACCTTTACCGAAAGTTTGTTCACCTACAATTACACCACGTCCATAATCTTGAATCGCAGCAGCAAAAATTTCTGACGCAGATGCACTATAACGATTAACAAGTACCGCTAAAGGACCACCATAAACTATTGACGGATCTAAATCTGCATCAACTTCTACTTTACCATCTGAATTTTTAACCTGAACCACAGGACCCTTTTCAATAAATAAGCCTGTCACATCAATTGCTTCTGAAAGTGCCCCGCCACCATTATTTCTTAAATCTATCACAACTCCATCAACACTCTGTTTCTTCAAATCTTCTAAAAGTTTTTTTACATCTGTAACCGTACTTTTTGAATCAACTTCACCGTTATGTGAGCCCTCAAAATCAGTATAAAATTTAGGAATAGTAATTACACCAATTTTGTAAGGTATACCATTGTTATCAACTTCTATAACCTTGCTTTTAGCAGCCTGCTCCTCAAGTTTTACTTTGTCTCGAACAAGACTTATCTCAACCGGTTGTGCAAGAACTCCATCAGTCGCCTTTAATATCTGCAAACGAACAACAGATTCTTTTGGTCCGCGAATTAGTTGAACAACATCTGTGATTCTCCATCCAACAACGTCAACGAATTCTCCATCTTTACCCTGTGCAACTGCAATAATTCGATCATCAGCATTAAGCTTTTTTGATTTGAACGCTGGACCACCTGGAATTATCTCTACAACTTTTGTATATCCATCTTCTGTCATCAATCTTGCACCAATTCCTTCAAGTGAAAGGCTCATATCAATCTTAAAATTTTCTGAAGTGATAGGTGAAAAATAATTAGTATGAGGATCTATCGATGTCGTAAAAGCATCCATAGCTAATTGGAATACGTCTTCACTATGATATTGAGTTAAAGCTCGAATGTAATTATCGTATCTTTTTGAGAGGTTAGTGTCAATCTGTTCCTGAGATTTACCTGTTAAGGCTAAGTTCAGCGCATCATTTTTTATTTTCTCTGTCCATAGCTTGTTCATCTCTTCTCTTGAATTTATCCACTCTGAATCATCACGATTAATTTCTAGTGAATCATTTTTTGTAAAATCA
>JARRKF010000081.1:0-5335 GCA_037388405.1 Ignavibacteriaceae bacterium
CTCGCCGCTGTGCACACGAGGCGGGTCGTTGAAGGCCGGGTCATTCATTTGTAAAAACCAAAGAACTTTTTAATAAAGCAAATAAAGATTTTGAATCACTAAATAAAGCTCTCGATTCACTCAAAGAAATTGAATCTTTAAAACAACTTGATGAAATGATGAAAGAATTTAAAATAAAACAAACTACAAATAAGGAACAAAAAGAAGATATTAGTGTAAAATTCAAACACTATGTAATCGATGGGAAATTCAATGTATTCGTTGGTAAAGACAGCAAAAACAATGATCTTCTCACAACAAAATTTGCAAAACAAAATGATTATTGGTTTCATGCAAGAAGTGTTTCTGGTTCACATGTAGTTTTACGAGTTGATAATGTGAAAGAAGCTGTCCCAAAAAATGTTTTGAAGAAAACAGCTGCTTTAGCTGCATTTCACAGCAAAGCTAAGACTGCAGGAGTAGTGCCTGTTGCATTTACATTCAAGAAATATGTTGTCAAGAAGAAAGGTGATCCGACAGGAACTGTCCATCTTTTAAGGGAGGATGTATTGCTTGTTAAACCAGAAATACCTGCCGGATGTGAATTTATAGTTGATGAATAAAATTAATTCCTCTTTAAACCAATAATGAACCTATATTGTCAAAGAGATAAAAATTGAAAAAATGATAAAATCCATACTTTTTCTAGTCTTTCTAATTTTGTTCACACCAAATGAAATTGTCTCTCAAGATTATATAATTACAGATACGGGACAAAATACTTGCTATGATACTTTAGTTGTAATTCCTTGCCCACAATCAGGTGAACCATTCTACGGTCAGGATTCGCAATATGATGGGACCCAATTTTCGTTTCTTAATAATAATAACGGAACGATTACAGATTTAAATACTGGATTAATCTGGCAGCAGTTTTTGTTTGAAAACAAATTTACTTATGAAGAAGCTTTAGCCATTGCAGACACTTTTTCAATTAATGGATTCGATGATTGGCGATTACCAAGTATTAAAGAGATTTATTCCTTGATTGATTACAGAGGAATGACAGGATTGAGCGTAGAAGAATCAATACCTTTTATTGATACAACATATTTTGAATTTAGATATGGCAATCTGTCTGCTGGTGAACGCTTTATTGACGCACAATATGTTTCAAGTACAGCATATGTTGGTACAACGATGAATGGAGATTTTACAGTTTTCGGTGTGAACTTTGCAGATGGAAGAATTAAAGGATATGGAACGGTAATGCCAGGAGGAATCGAAAAACTTTTCGAAGTAAGATTAGTTCGTGGAAATGAAAATTATGGAATTAATGATTTTGTTGATAATGGCGATGGAACAATAACCGACAACTCAACTGGGTTATTGTGGAGTAAATATGATAATGGAACAGGATTAAACTGGGAAGAAGCTCTGGACTGGGCTTATCAAAAAAATCAAGAAAATTATTTAGGTTATAATGATTGGCGTTTACCAAATGCAAAAGAATTACAAAGTATCGTTGATTATTCAAGATGTCCGCAAACAACAAATTCTGCTGCTATTGATACTATATTTAATGTCACACCAATAATCGATGAAGGAGGAGAAACTAATTACCCGTTTTACTGGACAAACACAACTCATCCTGACGGCAACGAACAAAATCGATTTATTAAAGCTGTTTATATTGCATTTGGTGAAGCATTGGGATTTATGGAAATTCCACCAAACTCCGGTAATTATGTTTTGATGGACGTTCACGGTGCAGGTGCTCAACGTAGTGATCCTAAGCAAGGAGACCCTGAAAATTATCCACACGGTTTTGGTCCACAAGGTGATGTAATTCGAATTTATAATTATATTCGTTTGGTTCGAGGAGGTTCAGTTTCAGAAGTAGAAAAGTCAGAAACTGGACAGCTGTATGATTATAAACTTGAACAAAACTATCCTAATCCTTTCAATCCTTCTACAACTATATCTTTTTCCATTCAATATGCTGGAAATATAACTCTAAAAATATTTAATGTACTCGGAAATGAAACGGAAGTATTGGTGAATAAATTTTTGCCTTCTGGAAAATATTCATTTGTATGGAATGCTGAAAGACAACCTTCAGGAGTTTATTTTTATCAATTAAATGCCACTTCTTATTCTGAAATGAAAAAAATGATATTGATTAGATAATTATGATTTGCATTAGAATGGAATTGAGCTAGCAACAGATTATTTGTATAAATTAAAAATCCTCTCCACCAAAGTTACCGTTTTCACCAGGTCTATTATCCTTATTTGATTTATAGTTATTGAAAGTATATCGCAGGTTCAAAACTAAAAATGGCGAATTAAAATCATAATAAGTATAAGTGTAAAAATTATTTCCTTCGGAAGTAAATTCTCTTTTTGCTGTTCCAAATAAATCTCTAGCCTGAAAAGTTACAGCAAGAATATTTTTAACTATTTCCTGACGTACTGATAGATCAGTTCTAAAGAATCCTTCCCACCTACCCTGAGAAGAAACAGAAGGACTGTGGTAATCAATATTAAACTGTACTTGAGTTGAGCTCCAGAGTTTTAATGAATTATTAATTCTTGTCTGCCAGTTAAAACTTTCTTTAGAGAATGGCTCATCATATAAGACACCTTTAACAAGATAATTATAAACATTACCCATCAGGTTTACATTCCAGGCTTCCACTGGATTAAAGTTAAGCATTAATTCAGCGCCGAGTGAATAATCTTTACCTACATTTTCAAAAGTAGTTAGAGTAACATTTTCATCTATAGCAGATCTAACATGTTCAATCTTGTTGTTTGTTACTCTGTAATAAGCTTCAGCCGAGAAATTAATTTCATTAAAAACTGTTTGAATACCGCTTTCATAAGAATCAATAAACTCCGGAAGCAAATCAGGATTTCCCCTTCTAACATTATTAGCATCAATCCAGGTTAGAAATGGCTCTAATGCCCAACCTCGTGGTCTTTCAATTCTTCTTGAGTAGCTTAACATATATGCTGTGATCGGAGAAATTTTATATGACGTATGAATGCTCGGAAAATAATCAAGCCTGTCTAGGTTGAAAGAATTGTTTTGCGTTAAAACTTCAATGGTTCTATAAGTATATTCTGCTCTTAAGCCTGCCTGAAATTCCAAATCCCAAATTTTATTTGAGTAAATTGAATAGAGTGACTGCTGGTTTTCAGTGTATCTGTTTGCGTTGCTAAATTGAGATTGAAATTCATATTCTCCGGATTCTGGATTGTAGTCATATAGTTCGTTATTTTCATTCGATAGATCAAATTCACCTTGATAACCAGCTTCGAACTTGCTTATGTCTGAAATAGGCAATGTGTAATCTAGTTTTCCTCTAAAATCAGAAGAGGGGCCAAATTCTGTTGTTTTTCTTCCGCTAATTTGAGTTCCACTATTGAACTCAGAAGTATTTGTGTATTCATCAGAATTTTGTCTGCTAAAAAATAATTCACTTAATAGCTGGTGACCATTCGAATTAAAATTGTGTGTGTAGTTTGAGTTAAGAGCGTAAAATGTTCCTGATCTACTTCTGTCACTATTGCCAATGTAGTTGAATTCTGTCGGGTCAATTAATGAAAATTGAGTAAAGTTCTGGTTAGATGTACGATTCCATTCTCTTTTACCAACTCTAGCGCCAAAGCTAAGTATATTTTTATCACCTAAGTCAAACTCAATGCCACCTCTTCCTTCATAATTAATTCTGCCTCTATTTATATCTCCAATTGAGTTTATGGTTGATGTATTGTCTTCCAAATAGTAAATATCATTTTGCCTTTCATCACCGGGATAAAATCTCCTGTTATAATCGAATCCAATGTTTGTTTTAATTGAATTCGTCTGATAGTTAATTAAAAAATCACCACCATAAGTATCATTCATTCCTCCGTTCGCATTCACGATTCCATTCAAGCCCTGATTTATATTTTTCTTTAATATGATATTTATAATTCCGGCAGTACCTTCGGGATCGTATTTAGCCGATGGATTTGTGATTATTTCAATCTTATCAATCTGACTTGCAGCAATCTGCTGTAACGCATCCTGTGGATCTAGAACAGAAGGTCTTCCATCTATTAAAACTGTAAAATTCTGGCTTCCTCTTAAACTAACATTACCTTCAACATCAACCTGAACAGATGGCACATTTGCAAGCACGTCAGCAGCATTCCCTGAAATAACAGTTTGCATTTGATCAGGATTAATAACCTTTTTATCTATTTCGTAAGTAACAGGTGACCTCTGTCCCTCAACAACTATATTTTCCAAATTTATAGCGGATGGATGAATAAATATTTCTCCAAGATTTATAGTTTTTGTATCTGGTTTAATCTCAGTTTCGACTGTGTGAGTATCGTAACCAATAAATCTGATTTCAATTCTGAATTTACCGGTACTACTAATTGTTAAATTAAAATTCCCTTTACTATCAGTTACACCACCAGTAATCATTGAAGAATCTTTTAAGGAAAAAACAACAACATTCGCATACTCGATTGTGTGTTTGGTTGATGAATCAAGCACTTTTCCAACAATGTGCAAATCTTTTAAACTTCCTGATTGCTTTTGCTGGGGAAAAACTATAACTGACAAGAGAATAATTATCAGGTTATATTTATAAAATAGTTTCATTTACTAGTTTTAATTACGATTCAAATTCTAAAATAGCTATTAAAAACTATAGAAGAATTTCAAATTTTGAGTGCCAATATGGTTTGTTAATTGTATTTAAGAAAAGGTAATAACACGGAAATATTCAAAATTCATTCTAGCCAGTATTTGTGACAAATTTTTAATGCTTGGTCCAGCAACATTTTTTCTACGAGAATAGAAATTCTGAATGAAGTTGTATTTACACCATAATAATTTATTCCATTTTTATCAAGTATTTTCATGGTCGTAATAAGTGCTTCATTGTTTCTGCTAAATCCTTCTCCAATTATTGAAAGTGCTCCCAGACTTTCGTTTATATAAATACCATCCCGTAATTTTTCAAGAAGAGAATCTTTTATTCTATCCCAATCATATAAGTTGCAAGTTGATATTATGAAAGAACATTTATAACCAGTATCACCTGCAAGACTTGAATATTGAAACTCCTTAATAGGGATCTGATTTTGCTCAAGAAATTCAAGAACCCATTTTACCTTTTCTTCATCATGCACATAAAAACGCACAATTTCTCTTTCATATACAATAGCCATAACTCCGGAAAGTTCCTTTCTTGAAGCATCCTTTATAATTGTTTCCTTTCCAGTTGGAATTGTGCTTCTTGCATAAAGAGCAATCTTAGCTTCCTTTGCAAATTGAACAGCCTGTGCA
>JARRKF010000082.1:0-5320 GCA_037388405.1 Ignavibacteriaceae bacterium
ACCATATTTCTTTTTTAGAAGATTTATTGCAGCTAATCTTTGTCTTTTTTCTTCAACCTCTTCCTCATCAAGATTTAATTTTGAATTATAACTTCGCATTAAATTTGAAATATCTTCAATCTGTGCAAGAGCTGAATCAGACTGATTTAATGCTTCAGAAAAAGTTTTATCAATCTCGCTCAGCTTTTGCAAATGATTCCTGACTTTTGAAAGAGCATCCTGAACAGAATTATCCGACTCATATAACAATTGATAAATCTCAGATGTAAGTTCAGCCAGCTTCTCAGAGTTTTCAAGAATTTTCAATTCATCAATTAATTTTCCTTCTTCATCTTCCTGCGGTGAAATATTATCAATTTCTTTTATCTGAAATGAGTAAAAATCTTTTTTCTCTTTAATTGAATTTTCTTTATTTCTCAGTTCTCTAAGTTCATTCACTTTATTCAATAATTCAGAATAAAGTTTTTTGTATTGCTGAAGATCTTCCTGATAACTACCAAACTCATCCAAATAATCTATGTGGGTTTCTGTTCTGAGTAGCGATTGATGTTCGTGCTGACCGTGGAGGTCAACAAGTAAGTTTCCGACTTCTTTAACAAGATTGAGATTTACGGGAGTATCATTAATGAAGCATCGGTTGGTCCCCTTAAGAGAAATTTCGCGGCGGATTATCAATTCATCATTAAAATCTACATCGTTTTCTTCAAGCAGAGATTTTACTTTTTTATTTCCCTTAACATTGAAGATTCCTTCAACAAAAGATTTCTGCGCTCCTTTGCGAACTACTTCTGTCGATGCTCTTTCACCTAGAAGCAAGCTCATTGCATCAATTAAAATAGACTTACCAGCACCTGTCTCGCCAGTAATTATATTAAGTCCGTTTCCGAACTCAACAGTAATATGTTCTATTAAAGCGTAATCTTTTACTTCGAAGGATTTGAGCATAAATTATTTACCAAATAAAAATGCCACATCTCAAAGATATGGCATTTAAAATCTTTAAAGAATACTAGTTAACGTTTTATATCTAAAGCGAATTCTTTGCCAGATAAATCCCACAAATTGTTTTCCCATCAACAATTTCTCCGTTGTGAATTTTCTCATCAATTTCTTTTAAGGTGTACTCAAAAACTTTCATTCCAAATTCTCCCTCTTCACGGTTATGATTTCCGGGTTTTAAATCTTTTGCAAGATATATCCATAATTTTTCTGTTGAATACCCGGGAGTAGTATAAATATTCCCAATCTCCTTTACATTATCAGATTTATAACCTGTTTCTTCTTCAAGTTCTCTTACGGCGCAATGAAAAGGATTTTCATTTCTATCTAATTTTCCTGCAGGAAGTTCAAGTAAGGTTTTGTCAACAGGATAACGATGTTGGGTAACCATAATAATTTTTCCTTCATCTGTCACCGGAACAATCACAGCACCACCGGGATGCTCAGCAACTTCACGCACAGATCTATTACCGCTATTGTATTCAATCTGGTCAACTTTAGTATTGAATACTTTTCCACTATGGATAATTTCACTTTTTAAGATACGATAATTCATTTACGCCTTCTTTCAGGGGAAAAAATTAAGATGAGAAAAATTAGTGGAAGGAAAATACAAATTCTTATTCGATTTTCAGGTTCTGTATCCTTCAGGATAATATTCCATTAACTCGTGACCAAGATATTTCAATAAAGCGGTTATTACACCTAGATCATCAAGGTATCCAAACAATGGGATCAAATCAGGCATTGCATCAATCGGAACAATAAAATAGACAAGACCAGCAACAACTACTGCTTTTCTGTACCACTTAACGAATGGGTCTTTCATATACCTATAAAGAGCCAGAATATCTTTTGCGAAGGAAATTTTTTTACCGGTTTTTTCAAGCTTCGTCCAAAGATTGTCATCAACAAACTCGATTTTTTTCTGGACTTCTTCTTCGCTGCTTTGCTCCTTAACCCTTTTTTCTTTATCGCCAAAATCAAGCTCATCAAGCTCGCCGAAATCTTCAAATAAGATATCGTCTTCGAGATATTCTTTTTCTCTATTCATAAAAGTTCCTATTTAGCATTCCGGTTAAATAATTTTATATCTAACAATTAAAATCTCAGATCAAAAATAGTGCTTCCCTTTTTCAAAGACAAAGTAAAATAATTTCGCACAATGTCAATCAACAAGATTTATTAAATTTGCTACCTGAAATTAATATAACTAAGGAAGGCTTTCACCATTAATTCTAGTATACTCTTACCCGGCAGAAACAAGCAGTTTGAACAATTGCTTCAGAAAGTTAATATTTCGGGCAAAATTGCTTTGATTATTGGCTCCGGCTGTGAATCCATCGCAGTACAATTACCAAAAAATTTCACTGATGTTTTTATAATCTTAAATGATTATAACTCACTTATGCTTAGCAGAACAGAACTGAATAATGATGAAAAGATAAAATGTAAAATGATGGATTATGCAAATACTGATTTTGAGAAAGAATATTTCGATTTAATATATGCACAGGCTTCACTTTCTGTTCCTGAAAGAAAAGAAATCCTGAAAGAGATAAAACGAATTCTAAGAAAAGATGGAATATTTTGCACTGGTGAAATTGTATCTCTAAAAGAACCTGTTGCTTCTTTCGTAAAAGATATTTGGGAAAGAAGTGGAATGGAGCCTCTCCCTTCATCAGGAATAAAAAAATATTTTGAGGGCAAAGGTTTTGAAGTAATCAACGAGATAGATCTTTCTTCCACTCTAAAAGACTTTTATGAAAAGCTTCGATATAAAGTTTCCAAAGCCACGAAACAAGAAAAGGAAGAAAACAAAAAATATTACACCGCAATAAAACATGAATCCGATGTATACTTAAAACTTGGCGGCGATAAATATATTGGATTTATTTCATTCATTATGAGGAAAGCAAATTGAACAAAGGCGATTTAATCACTTTAAATGTTGAACGATATGCTTTTGAAGGAAAAGGAATAGCACGAATTGAAGGTGAACTTAATCCGGAAATTCCAGAAAGTGATTCATTCATTGTTTTTGTGAACGGAGCGTATCCGGGTGATAAAGTCTCCGCAAAGATTAGAAAAATAAAAAAATCTTATGCTGAAGCAGTAGTTGATGAAATTATTTTTCCCTCACCTAAAAGAGTTCAGCCGCAATGTAAATATTTTGGGACCTGCGGAGGATGTAAACAACAGGATCTGGCTTACGAACAACAGATAGCTTATAAGCAAGAACAAGTTGAAGATATATTTAAACACAACGGTGGTTTTTCTGATTTTAAAATAGAGGGAATACTTCCGTCCAAAAATGTTTTCCACTACAGAAACAAAATGGAATTTTCTTTCTCTGATTTGCAATGGCTAACAGAAAAGGAAATGGAGACAGAAATTAGAAAGAATTTCGTTCTGGGTTTGCACGTCCCTAATGTTTATGATAAAATTTTAGATATAGAAGAATGCTTTCTCCAGTCCGAAGTGAGCACGGGAATTTTGAACTTCACAAGAGATTTCTTTCAGAAAAGACAATCAACTATCTACAGTACAAAAACACATACAGGTTATCTCAGAAATCTGGTAATCAGACTATCGCAAAACACAAATGACCTGATGATAAATCTAGTTACCTCTGAAGAAAACGAAAGTTTATTGAAAGAGTATGTTTCTGAAATCACAAATCAGTTTCCGAAAATAACGACAATTGTAAACAACATTAATAAGAAGAAATCTTCAGTTGCTGTTGGAGATTACGAAATAGTCTATCACGGAAGCGGATACATTTATGACAAAATAGGTGACTATAAATTCAGGATAAGCGCTAACTCATTCTTTCAAACAAACACTTTGCAGGCAGAAAAACTTTATGGAATTGCTCTGGATTATGCCGAGCTAAATGGAAATGAAGTTATTTATGATCTTTATTCCGGGGCCGGTACGATCGCAATTTTTATTTCTGGATTAGCAAAGGAAGTTTATGGATTTGAAGCTGTTGAATCTTCAATCTTCGATGCAAATGCTAATTTGGAAATTAATGATGTGAAAAATGTTAAATTCATTCAGGCAGATCTCTATAAATCATTTTTACCTTTTACACATACTCTTTCCAAACCGGATGTGATTATACTCGATCCGCCAAGAAGCGGTATGCACAAAAACACTGTTGGTGATGTTTTAAAATTGAGTCCTGAAAAAATAGTTTATATCAGCTGCAATCCGACAACTCAGGTTAGAGATATTCAACTAATGGTTGAAGCTGGTTATAAATTAATTAAGATAAGACCTGTAGATATGTTCCCACACACTTACCACATTGAAAACGTTGCTTTATTATTAAAATAGAACTTAGGTTTTTGGATAAAACGGATTTAAGTTTTGAAAATCCAGTTGCTCTTTAATTCTGATTTACTGTTTTCTTACTCCCCAATTTATTCTGGCCGAAGCTAATCTAAAAGTGCTTGATATGATACTGAAAGCTATATCTAATCTAAAAGCTAGCTTCAGGATTTTCTTTTTCTTCTTTACTATTTGTTTTAATAAAGGTTGGATTTCTTCTTCCCACAAAAAGAATTTAACGGAATAAAATTGAAAAACAAACGGTGCACTTTTTCTTAAAAGCCAAACTTTAAAATCTTCTTTTATTTTTACTTCTTCTTTTCCCAGTTTGATCCTTAATAAAGTGTTTTCTTTCATCAATGTGAATGCTGACACCCATCCAAGGATCAGAAAAGCAAAAATGAAAATAAAAACGACTGGTTTTATGAATTCATTAACGATAGCATAATAGTCCGGATACATTAGATTGCCCTCTTTTAATCTATTCCCTAAAATATTTTTATCACTATGCTTTTTTTGTTTAGCACAGTGATCCCTCAATTAAGAAAGGTACTATATAAATCCAACTTCCATACCAATTATGGACTAATTTTTAGCTAAATAATGAAGATCCATTTGTCTCTAAACGATATGCATTTGCAAACAGTGAAAATTTATGTTTCAAATAAATACGATGAATTAGGAAGAAATTTTCAATCAAAATTGATTGATAAAAAAATGATTTGTTAACAGTGAATAAAATTAATTAGGAGGTAATCCTTTAATATGATTCTCCATACTTATCAAAAAGAGAATGTAAAATTGTTATTTAACGAAAGATCGTTAGGTGATTAAAATTTAAGAAATTTGAATAAAATCTATAGTTCTAAATTAAATGTGAAAATTAATACCTATTCTACCCAAAAATAGTATTGGGGGTTTGTGTGTTATCCTCCACGTAAGGCATCCGACATCGATGAAAAGAAATGTTTTTTGACTCATTAAA
>JARRKF010000082.1:5348-6787 GCA_037388405.1 Ignavibacteriaceae bacterium
CTAATATTTAATAAATCCGATCAGGAGTGATTGGTATAAATAAGCCAATATCTAACTTTAGATATGGATGGAATCTACTGTTTTCGATTAAAAATAATCGTTTTATAAATAAAGACAAACCTAGCACTGATGAGACGTCTTCTGGTGATTCGTTCTCAAGAATAATTGAATAGTAATTTATTGATCCACCTGCAACTACTGTAGGCGAAATGATATATCCCAATCCTGCTGAACCGCCAATAAAATAGAAATCTCCAGCTTCATCTGAAATTGGAAATGAAAAATTACCACCTAATGAAAATTCCGCTTTCTTAGTATTCTGTGCAGTCAATGTTAGCGGGTATAAAATCAATACAATTAGAATGATATTTTTCATTTATAAATCATTTCCTTCCTAAGCACCTCAACGGGCTCATTCAGAGAATTATATGTTGTGTATTCAATCCTGACATTATTAGTATCATAAACGCTTACCCACCGCCAGACTAATTTGTTGTTTATGTCTAAATACAAATGCTCGATCTCGTTTCCATTTTTATCGTAAGTGTATTTTTGATAATTATCACCCCAGTCTTCAAAGACGATTTGACCCAACGAATCGAAAACTGTTTTTTTATCTACGAATGGCTTGCCATCGGCAGATTCTTTTACTCCAACGCAATATCCTGCATCGTTATAAGTTCTGAGGAGTATATCTTCCGAACTATACCATTCACCTGTGTGATCAATATACCATTTTGAAGACCAGATTTCTTTAATTCGTTCTCCTTTGTCATTCGCCATTAACGTGCTTTCTATTACGTTCTAAGAGAAGGTTATCGTCTGAATATATAAATACAGTAGTAGCTTCAACTTTACCATCCGGCTTATAATCTTCTGATTTTATCTTATTACCAAGTGAATCATAGTGTAAGATCGTTCTTAAATATAGTTTTCCGTCACTCTTATAGTTTTCGATTATTGAATCTCTTCCCAGCTTATCAAAAAATATTTTCTCATACAAAGTCCCCGTGGCATCTATTTTATCCTGGATAAATTTATATTTTGTTGTTCGTGATTCTACTAAGATTTTATCGGGAAGTTTATTATTTTCTGAAGTGCAGGATAATACGAAAACTAAAATGAGAACAGATGGCCAAGCAGTATTTTTTATAGCGTTAGTCAATTTAAATTCAGTTTTGGATTATTAAAACAAACTCCCCTTTCAAATTTTCTTTCTCAACGTGCTTCAAAATATTACCAGCATTTCCACGATAAAATTTTTCTTTCTCCTTCGTCAGCTCAAACGCCAGAACGCAAGGAATATTTGTACCGAGAATTTTAACAATATCTTCCATTAAAGTTTTTAAACGATAAGGTGTATCCATCAAAACAATTGTTTCTTTTCTTCTTTTCAAATCAAGTAATTGTTTTCTGCGAATATCTTTTTTTGGTGAAAG
>JARRKF010000083.1:0-5319 GCA_037388405.1 Ignavibacteriaceae bacterium
GTCAGTAATCCAGCATCCAACATCCGGCAAAATCGATGTCTCCGATACATCCCGATTTAGAATACCCAAAAGCCAAATAAGAAATATCAAATTGAGCAAAGCGAAATCCCGCTCTGCCGGATAACTTTCAAATTCCAATATCAAAATTCCAAACACAAACGAAATCACCATCAGTTTGGAATTTTGAATTTGGTAATTGGATTTTATTTGCTATTTGTAATTTGATATTTGTTATTTCCCCGTCTGTCTCCGGCCGAAGCTCCGCCAAACCATTAGTTAAATATTATAAGTAAATCAAAGATCCCGACGACCCGCTCTGGTATTCTAAGGATAATGCGGGGAGGCGGAAACCCAGTCGAAGGTCCGCTAATCCGTAGTCTAATTATTAGTAGCGGACCGAAGATCCCGCCGACCCGCTCTGGTATTCTAAGGATAATTCGGGGAGGCGGAAACCCAGTTTACCCGCCGCAGTGTTCCCATATCTATGAAGTAGTACACGAAGGCGGGCATCCAGTTTAAAATAAAAAACCCGATGACGGGGGTGTCATCGGGCAGGGTTCTTTTGTCCATCACGAGGCAGGGGTAAACCTCTGTGAACAAGTTAAAATTACTTCAACAGCAGCATCTTTTTCGAACTTACATAATCTTTAACCTTAAGCTGGTAAATATACACTCCGCTGGCCAGATGAGAAGCATCAAAATTAACTGAATATCTGCCCTGGTTTTTCTGTTCATTAACAAGCGTTGCTACTTCTTTACCTAGTATGTCGTAAATCTTTATCGTTGCATATCCCGCCTCCGGTAGCTGGTAATTTATGGTTGTTGTAGGGTTAAAGGGGTTGGGATAGTTCTGTGATAAATCATAAGCAACAGGTGTCTGGTTCCCCTTAAAATCCACATCCTTATAATTTCTTTTCCCAAGTTCCGGATTATCATTCTGTATGTTTGCCAGGTTATATATTGCCTCTCCGTCAACAGCGGTTTTCAATCTTAAATAATAATCACCTTCGCTGATATTAGAACAATCGACCTGATAATTTACATTATCATAATCCTCCAGGTTGTTTTTTGTATAAGTGATTTCATCAAAGGTGCCGACAACCGAATTCGTGATTGCATTTACAAGTTCTGCTTTGAATGTTACTCTATCAGTCCCTGTAAGCGCGGAATCTGCAATATCAGAATTTACCGTATAATAATAGTTCGTAAAATACAACTGTGACTGATTATCCAGGTGAAATGTTGAAGATCTTGTTACCTGGTTCAAATCATCAGAATTGGCATAAATAATAGTATCCGGTCTTGGAATAAATTGAATATTTGTATCAGCCAGGATAATATCTCCGATATTAAACACAAAGTTTACACCATTTTTACTCACAATACCTGACCTGCCGTAAGTTAGATGGATACTATCGGTGCTAACTTTTTCCAGGCCGGGATGTATTACTTGCTGATCAAAACGTCCATCTGTAAAATTGAAGGAGTAAGGAGAGGTTTCTGTATTGTATACCATTGCTCTTATGTCTGTCAGGCTGCTTCCATTTGATATCTGAGTTTCTATACCTGAATTAACCATATTGAATGTGGAGCTATAGTTTGAACGTGATCTCTTGATCCATTTAGTGACTGCAGGATCACCCTCGCTCCAGGCTATAACTGTATTCTCGTCAGCAGATACAGTTGAATTATTATTAGTGCTGGTAACATTATTCCCGGCAATACAAAAAGATCCGCCCAGTCCTCTTCTGGTAATCATTTTGAAAGATGTAGTTACTAACTCGTCCTTGGGTAATGTTTTATATGGATTAGAGTAGAAACTGCCTATCCAGCTAACAATTGGGACACCACTGTTATCAGGCGGAAGACATCCTGCCACACTTATAGAAGGATTTGTGTTGTAATCATATGGACTACCCGCCGAAAAAGTAGCATAAGTATAATCAATAGGATCAATTTCATACTTAAAAGTAATATTATTATAAATAATAGTTAATTGATAATATTTTATTTCCATTAAACCCTGCTGCCACACAAGATGGAAAGCAGGATTATTATAATCAGCTATTGTTCCCACACAAGAAGGATTTGATGAATTTAGATTAGTGTGCGGTATAAAGCCGGATGACTGGAAAGCAATTTCATATCCGCCCGATATGCCTAAATCCCAGAGCGCATAACTTATCCCACTGGATTCTTGCCAAACCACCAAAATTTTATCGTTTCCCCAGCTTCTGAATGCAATAGTCGGATTAGTACCAGAGAAAAAATTGCTAAAATAATTCTGGCATACTTTAATTCCACTTTTATATCTTTGAACGATAAGTATATTTTCTGAAAAATAGCATATCGCAACAGCATCATCCTCAGTATATATATCTATTATTGCCGGACTTGAAGTCGGACCTCCAATATTAAAGTCATCCACCGGTTTACCATTGTTCATTATATCCCAGTTTGCACCGTTATCTGTGCTCCTTTCATACCAGATATGTCCAACGCTTTCATAGACATAATGTAGGTTCCCGTCACGAGTCCTTACAAATTTCCTTTGGCTGCCTGAAGAATATCCCCCCTGATTATTTGAATGCATTTTATATTTATAAAAAGCTGTATATGTCTCGTTGTCATTGGGCAAAATTTCTCTTGAATTTTCCTCTGATATATTATCGGTCCAATATGAGAAATTATAAGATTTACCGTTTAAAGGTATTGTGGATGGGGCTGAAATATTCCTACTATTCTGCTCAACGCAATACCACAAATTATTATTCAGTTGTGATTGATCAAACTCAAATTGGTCACGTCTGCTTATAGCATAGTTTTTTCTTAGATTTGCGATATAGATTTTACCATCATCATTCTCGGAAACTGTAAATGTTTTTGATTGGTTGTACCATTTAAACTCGTTATTTCTCCTCCAATCGCTTGGATTTATTGAACCGCTATGCCAAATCATTTGATGATTCTGGTTGTCATTCTGTGGAGAATTTGCCCCTAATGTAAGATCAGCTCCTTCGTTTCTTGTAATAGAATAGCCAGTAAGTGGAATAGTTTTATTTTCTCCGTCAATCATTATAGTTCCATGATTGGCATTACCTGGGGTGATGAAATTATTATCGGCTGTGATTACAATATCTAAATCATAATAAACATGTAAATAAAAATCTATATTACCAAGTGCGGAAGTATTCGGCACTCTACGGCAACCAAAATTAATATAATTTTGACTCAAACGTGCTGAAACATCAGCTGTAATATCATGAAGCACACCTGTATTATGATCTACTGTAAACAAATATTCTCCATCATTTTCTACATTGTCCCAAGTACCTTCTAAATAATTAAAATTATTATTATCGATTAATGTAGTTATCTCACCATCGCCATAACTGCTCCCTGTTCTGTGTGCCTCTAAAGCAGCAGATAAATTTAATGCATTGTCAGGAATACTGCTCAAATCGAATTTATACGCGGTATTAAAGAACTTACTAATATAATCGGTATTACCCGGTATTTGGATAACTTGCACACCATAATCATAGGTCCCGTAAGAATAAGTGATTTGATTAGTTTGAGAATCAAAAATTTGCACAATTGAAAGATCTATATTTGGCTGTAAGATTACATGGTGTGATTGAGAAAAGACTATAAAATTAAATATTATAATAATGGTGCATGTAAAAAAGCATTTCATTTGTATTACCCTTTCTGATATGATAAAATTTTTATATTTTTAAAAAGAATAGCCCATATCATTATTTATTAATGAAAAATTAAGGCGACCAACCTTACCGGGTTATTCAAATAGGGGCTGGTGCTCAAATCACCAGCTCCTTTTATTTACAAGAATTTTTAAGTCCTTCCTCCCTTATTTTAATGTTCCATGATAAATTAAATTTAAATGTGTCGTGGGTTCATAAACTAAAAAGAATGAATCTTGTTCGAATAATGTAGCACCGAATATTTGAGTCCAGGGTTTAACATCTCCCAGTGTAAAATGAAATAAATATTCAACATCATTTCCATTATAATGTGCCAAACCATCTGTCATTAATAGGAATATATCTTTTGAATTTCTTCCCCAGATTCTTTGGTAGAAATTTGGATTATCTACGTTTAATATTGTAAGGAATTGATTATTTACCCGTCTTGCTATTTGATTTCCTAAAATAAAATACACCTCATTATTGATTAAACTAATGTCTGCCTGTAGCCCTTTTGATTCCTTACTACTATATAGTTTATAGTATTTATCATTTCTATATTCATAAATGATTGTACTATCAAAAAATTGAGGTGCTCCTATTTTTGTGAGGCGCAAATAAAATTTGTTGTCAGGACTATTTTTATAGTAATGTTCTACATAACCAATTAAATTATCCGTATTAAGCATACTCCAGCTACCATTATTGAAGTGTGCTATCACAGTTTCGTTAAAAGCACCTGTTTGATCCGGATATGCGCCAAAAGCATAAATATCATCTGGGGATTCCCCCCATATATTTTCAAAATGGAGGTCAGAGTGTCCGTCCTTTGTTAATTCTGCAAATTTTATCCAGCTATTGCCATTAAAATTCCATATTGTTCCATTTTCCGCACCAACATATACGTCGTTATAAGCGAAACCATAAACTGCCCACGGAACGATAATACCTGTTACCCCAAAAGAAGTCCATTTATTACCGTTGAAATGAGAAATTGATTCATCCCAGCTGCCATCGCTTGTAGTCCATATATCACTCGGGGAACTTCCCCACATTCTTCCCATTGCATCGTACGGCGTGTTTATAGTGTCAACTGTCCAGATATAATCCCGCCTGCCCGCGGGTATATTATCATACTGCGTTGAAGAACTCTCATTACAAGAGAGAGATAATAAGACGAAAATTAAAAGCACTAAAATTAAATAGTTGATCTTCATATTGACCCTTTAAATTTGTACAATATGCTAAGTTGATTCCCTTACAAAAAGTAGTTCGGAATCTATTTTAGATTAGTTCCCTGTGAGCGCATCCCTAATTACTGCAAAAAATAAAAGAATATCAAATTAATTTTTATAACTCTGTTAAACAAAACTTTTTTCTTATTGGGCATCCGGAATGAAGCATCCGGTAAATCAGTGTCTTCGATACACCCCGGTATAGAATATCCAAAAGACAAATAACAAAAGTCAAACAATGACCAATTACCAAATTCAAAATTCCAAACCGGTAATGATGTATAAGGGTTTGAGATTTTAAAATTGAATATTGGAATTTATCCCGCAGAGCGGGATTTCGCTTTGCTCAATTTGTCTTTTGTAATTTGCTATTTGTT
>JARRKF010000084.1:0-7189 GCA_037388405.1 Ignavibacteriaceae bacterium
TCACACCAGTCGCTAAATACAGCGGCACTTCTGATTATTGTACAAGAAAAATTTCGTGAATACTTTTTAACAAATTCTTCACCTTCCTTTTTACTTCTTGCATAATGATAATCAGCATCAGGTAGCGAATTTTCTAAAACAACATCTCCACTTGAAGGAAACTCGCATGCTGCAACAGAGCTGGCAAAAATGAACCGCTTAATACCTATCAAAGTGGAAAATTCCAGTATATTTTTAGTGCCTTCCACATTAACAATGTCATATGCAGGATTATCTTTATAAGAAAAATCATAGAAAGCAGCCAGATGAATTAAAAATTCTGCACCGCCATTTTTATTGATATAATTAGCTGCTTCATTTAGTGTAGTTTGATTTGAAATGTCGCATTGCAGCCAATGAAGATTTGGATGATATGGAATTTCAGCTTCCTTTCTTGATCTCCTCGCAATCGCAAATATTTTAAACTCATCTTTAAAAAATTCGATCGCATAACTGCCAATGAAACCGCTAGCACCGGTAACCACTATGGAAGGAAGAGTATTCATATACGATCACTTAATGAATAAAACTGTTTGTCCAGTGTGATATATAGAGAATAGATGATTGACCCCATAGCAAGATCTGAAATGCACGAAAAAATTATCAGTAGTTGTGAACTAATTAATATAAAATAGAGCAGAAGAAATATTGCTGCAATAAACTTTACAATAAAAGAGAAAATAATTAGCGCCAAAAATTTTTTAATATCATAAGCACCCATTGCATAGCAAACGGACATAATAATATGAAATACACCACCCTGTGTTGAAAAGAATCTATCAAAGGAAGGATTAAAACCGAGAAACTCAAAAAGAGAGGAAGGCAATAATATCAGACATACACCAACGATAAAAGAGTGAAGAGCTACTAACCACAAAAAAACCGAAATTGCTTTTTCAACTTTCAGTTTCATAACAATTAATAAAAAGTTCACTACAAATAAAGCGAACAACAGGAAGATTAAAAAACACAGTTAACAACTTTTAATATTAAGCAATCGGATTTTATTTGAATTTGATTTTACTGTAAAGATATGAAACAGAAGAAGATGGGAGGTTTCAAATTTTGAATAACCGGCATTCGCTTTTTTTATTTAACAAGCAGGTCTATTATTTTATTCTCCAGTTCAAATTCATCCCCTTTCATATAACCCCGATGAGAATACACTATTCCACCTGATTTATTGATTAGCACACTAAAAGGAATATCAAATGCATAATAAATTCTTGCCACCTCTCTGTTAGTGTCATAAAGAACCGGAAATTCAAAATTCTTAGACTTTATATACGGCTTTACTTTTGCAACTGTTTTTTCATCATCAGTCGCTATGCCAACATTGTAAATCCTTTTTACTTATACTTATCTTAAAACTGTAAAAATGCTTACAATATAATCACAGATGAATTACATCAGGAAGAAAAGAAACAAATTAAAAGCGCCATTGATGTTACGAATATTGAAAGAACTATTTGAACTATCAGCAGCGGTTTCATTTTACCGAACAGTATATATTAAATAAACTCCACCAAGAATAACTAATACACCGCAGACTCTTTTTATCCACAAAATAGTCTTTGAACCTTCAGACCAATTCAAATATTTCTGTACTTTCCCGATTATTGTTCCGGCTCCAACAATAATCGAACAGTGTCCCAATCCAAAAGCAAGTAGAAAAATAACAGAAAGTAAATAGTCTGTTTGTGCTGTCTGGAATACAACACCAAGCACCGGAGCCATGAATGCAAATGTGCACGGGCCTAGTGCTATACCAAAAAGTAATCCGAGAATTAATGCTGCTATCAATCCCTTCGCATTTGTCTTTCTCAGTCCGGCGCTGTTCCAATCAAATTTTATTATATCAAGAAGATAAAGACCGACTACAAAAAATATTCCCGCAACTAAATAGTTTCCTGTGCTTCCAATATCTCCCATTAATCTTCCTAGTGAAGCAGTAATAATTCCAATCAGAGCAATTGTTATTAAAATTCCTACTGAAAAAATTAAAGAGATGCTGAAAGTTCTTCCGATTGAAATTTTTCCTTGTGAACTAATAAAACCAACAACGAGTGGAATACTTGACAAATGACAGGGAGATAAAAGAATTGACAATACGCCCCATCCGAAGGACGCTAAAACAGCGAGCAGGACGCTAAAACAGCGAGCCAAAGTGCTCCTGTCATAGCTTCATAAAGAGCAGTGAAAATCCCCTCTAACATAATTTATCCTTTTGTTTTATCTGGTTTAAGACCCTGTGCCTGAAGAAGCTTTTCTATTTCGGACTCAAGATAAAAACCTTCGTGACGATGAAATTCCTTTCCTTCTTCATCAAGAAAAACCTGTGTAGGTATTAGTCGTATTCCGTACTTCTGTGCATATTGTTTTTGATCTGCTTTCCACACATCATAGAATATTACTTTAACCTGTTCACCATATTTTTCTTCAATTGATTTCATTACAGGCTGCATTTGTTTACAGGGAATACAGTTGACTGATCCGAGTTCAATAAAAGTTACTTTTGGTTTAACTACATCAGTTTGCGGGAATAAAACCACTGAGAATGTAAACAGTACTAGCAGTATTAAGAAAGATTTCATTCTATTCTCCTTTTAACCAGCTTAAAATCTGATCATCTTTTGGAATAGTTCCATAGCTTTTAACTTTTTCATCTATCACAAGTCCAGGAGTCATCATAATTCCATAACTCACTATTGTACTTAAATCTGTTACCTTTTCGACTTTCGCATCAATGTTATTTTGCTGAACCACTTCCCTGACTTTTGCTTCGAGTGTTTGACATTTTTTACAACCAGTTCCAAGAATTTTTACTTTCATTTTAGTTCTCCTTGTTTAATTTTTATTTAAATTATTTTTATTAATCTCTAGTATATCAAGTTGAACAAGTAACCGACTATAATTATTCCCACCGCAACAACACTAATGAACACAACTATAAGTTGTATCTTAAGAACTTTTTTAAGAATAATTGTCTCCGGAAGTGATAGACCAATTACGCTCATCATAAATGCAAGCACGGTTCCAAGTGAAGCCCCTTTTTCCAGCAAAGCTTGAACAACCGGAATTATTCCTGCAGCATTAGAATACATCGGAATACCAATAACCACAGCAGCCGGTACGGACCACCAGGCAGATTTTCCCATCAGGCTTGCCATAAAGTTTTCAGGAACATATCCATGTATTCCGGCACCTACAGCAATTCCAATTACAACATATATCCAAACTTTACCAACAATGTCTTTAACAGCATCAACACCAGCAGTAATCCTTTGTGGAAAAGATATCTTTGTTATTTCTATTTCAGAGTTACCGACTTTTGTTTTATAAACCCAGTCTTCAATATATTTTTCAAGTCTAAGTCTACCGATAACAAATCCAGAAAACATTGCAATAATCAACCCTGTAGACACATACATCAAAGCAGTCTTCCACCCGAATAATCCGAATAATAAAACGAGTGCTACTTCATTTATCATCGGCGCCGCAATCAAAAAAGAAAAAGTTACACCTAGCGGTACACCGCTTTCAACGAATCCGAGAAATAAGGGTATTGCGGAACAGGAACAGAACGGAGTTACTATTCCAAGCAGACTTGCCGATACATTGCCTGCAAAAAGTTTTTTGCCACCCAGAATTTTCCTCGTTCTTTCTGGTGAAAAGTATGTACGAATTATTCCAACCACGAAAACGATTAATATTAACAAGAGCAGAACTTTAGGTACTTCAAAAATGAAAAAGCTTATTGCTGAAGTAAGATGATTATCCTGTTGCAATTTCAGCACGCTATCAACAACAAGAATTGCAAACCTTTCTAAGTTAAAATAGAGTAAAAACCAAATTGGCAATAGAATAGCCGGGACTAAAATTTTATTCTTATTTAATTTTAGTGTTTCATTGTTCATATTTTTTCCATTCCGTATAAAAACGAAGTTAGCCGTTTAATCATCTCTTCCTCATATTCGATTTTTAGAATCAATTCATTCGATTGATTGAAGACCAAAACAGCTGGTGCAAAAAAGGATTCATATTTTAACTGTAGATCGTTATTCCAGTACGAGTCCACAACCAGAAATGAATGAGTATCACCGGTTTCTCTTTTTAATTTGAGAATTTCGACAAGCTGTTTTTTGCACATCTCGAGTGTACAATGGCAGGACATAGAAGTGCTGAGGAAAAGTATTTTTGTCTTTGGTGATTCAAAAAAGTTTTGTTTACTATGCTTGTAAAAAGTTCGCTGAAAATGAAGATACCAATCAACAAACAAGGTTAATGCTGAATCTGTACTTACATTAACTCTTTCAATTCCAAATTCATTTAAATGTTGCTTAAGACTGTCAAAAGAAGTAAATGCTGATTGATATTTTGTTATAAGATTTGTGTTATTGGTTTCTTCAGAGAAAAAATTCTTCAGATCGATGAAATCTGTATCAGGGAATACTTTATCATTCGAAAGTGACAGTATTATGTTTTCAGCTTTGTTCGCAATTTCATTTAACTGCTGAGAGAGAAGAAGGTCGGAGTAAAAAAACACCGATAATAAAACCAGATAATATTTTAAAGTCATGTATTTTCCATGAAAAATATTTATTCAAATAAAACTATTTCTATTGCATAGTGATACTCTTGGTAAAATATCTCCTTTGAAACCACAACGAAACATTAACCAGACTAATCAGCACAGGTACCTCAACTAAAGGTCCAATAACTGCAGCAAATGCCTCACCTGAATTTATTCCAAATACCGCTATGGCGACTGCAATGGCAAGTTCAAAGTTGTTGCTAGCTGCAGTGAAAGAAAGCGTAGCAGACTTTGGATAATCAGCTCCGGCTTTTTTACTTAAATAAAATGTAAGCAGGAACATCATTACAAAATAAATAAGAAGCGGTATTGCTACCCGAACAACATCTAGCGGAAGCTGAACAATATACTCGCCTTTTAGAGAGAACATTACAAGAATAGTAAAGAGTAAAGCGATCAAAGTTATGGGACTGATTCTTGGTATGAACTTTGTACTATACCAGTTAATAGATTTTATTTTTATCAAAGTAAATCGGGTAATAATTCCAGCAAAAAACGGAATGCCGAGATAGATAAACACACTCTCAGCTATCTGTCCGATTGTAACATCGACAGCGGTACCTTTAATCCCGAACCATGTTGGCAGGATTGTGATAAATATGTAGGCATATACCGAGAAGAATAAAACCTGAAAAATTGAATTGAATGCTACCAATCCGGCAGCATATTCTGAATCGCCTTTTGCTAATTCATTCCAGACAATTACCATTGCAATACATCTTGCAAGTCCTATTAATATTAAGCCATACATATAGCTAGGTAGATCATGTAAAAGCAGTATTGCTAAAAAGAACATCAACACAGGACCGATTACCCAATTTTGAATGAGTGATAAAGACAAGATCTTCCAATCCCGGAAAACTTTGCCAAGCTCTTCGTACTTTACTTTTGCAAGTGGGGGATACATCATTAATATTAAACCAATCGCAATGGGAATATTAGTTGTACCAACCTGAAATAAATTCCAGAAATCTACAATTGCAGGGAATAGATAACCTGCCAAAACTCCCACAAACATTGCGAGAAATATCCAGAGTGTGAGAAAGCGATCTAAAAATTTTAATCTGGATTTCACTATGACCCTACTTTAAGTTATTAGAATAGAAGGTTTGAAATTGTTCCCTTATTTCGTCTCTAACCCTGCGATAGACAGGCATAACTTCTTCCTCCGATCCGGTTGCTTCTGCAGGATCATCAAATCCAATATGCAATCGTTTTTTTACTCTACCACTGAAGATGGGGCAGGTTTCTTTCGCATTATCGCAAACAGTAATTACATAATCAAAAGATTCAGACAAATATTTTTCAACATTTTCGGGAATTCCCTTGCTGATATCAATCCCGATTTCATTCATTGCTTTTACAGCGTAAGGATTTACTCTTTCTGCGGGCTTTGTTCCAGCAGAATATACTTCAAGATTTTTATCAAGCGATTTGAGGATACCCTCAGCCATTTGACTACGACAGGAGTTGCCTGTGCATAAAATCAAAATTTTCAATTTTTATAACCAACGACTGTAATACTAAAAATCCCAATGTTATTCTTTTTAAAGTT
Source organism: Ignavibacteriaceae bacterium (assembly GCA_037388405.1). Classification (GTDB taxonomy): domain Bacteria; phylum Bacteroidota; class Ignavibacteria; order Ignavibacteriales; family Ignavibacteriaceae; genus IGN2. Next base: position 6,189 of record JARRKF010000084.1, read on the forward strand.
TATTATCTCTTGGTCGCTTAAATATTGTTTAAGTACTTCATCAGGCAGCTCAATTACTTTAGTTCTCTTGATCTCAATATCTGAAAACCCTGTTGCCCTAATTATTCCTAAGTAATCATCCTGCTGTAATGCACCAGCAACACAACCTGCATACATCTCCGCTGATTTTTTTAATCCTGCAGGCAGTTCACCTTTTAAAACAATATCTGAAACACAGAAATGTGCACCAGGTTTCAGGATCCTGTGAATTTCTTGAAATGCTTTTCGTTTATCGGGAACAAGATTAAGTACGCAATTACTGATTACAACATCAGCCAGATTATTTTCCAAAGGAATATTCTCAATTTCACCGAGTTTAAATTCAATGTTTTGAAATCCGGTTAGAAACTTATTAGCATTTGCTTTATTTATCATTTCCTCTGTAAAATCGATTCCTACAACTTTACCTTCATTACCAATAATCGAACGAGATACAAATACATCATTTCCTGCACCGCTGCCAAGATCAACAACAAAATCTCCTTCTTTCATACCTGCATATTCTGTTGGTACCCCGCATCCCAATCCAAGATCCGCCTCAGCTACATATCCGTCAAGATGATCATATTCATCTTGCATAATTGTGTATCCAACAATTTTGTTTGACGTAGAACCACAACCGCATCCGCAACCTTGTTTGTTCTTAGTAGCGATTTCTCCATACTTCTCTTTTACGACATGTTTAATTTCTTCTGATGATTGCATTTTGTTTTTCCTTTCTTTTAACAGTTACATACCTGTGAAAAAAGTTTATCAAATTCTTTTTTTACTTTTTGAAGTGTTTGATTATTAACACAATAGCAGACTTTAGGTCCTTCAATCTCTCCCTGGATTAATCCTACTCTTTTAAGTTCTTTAAGATGCTGAGAAACGGTTGCCTGCGCTAATGGAAGCTGCTCCACTATGTCCCCGCACATACAAACATTCATCTCAGTAAGTATTTTAAGAATTCTTATTCTTGC
>JARRKF010000085.1:0-10872 GCA_037388405.1 Ignavibacteriaceae bacterium
CTTTATTTCAGAAATTCGTCCTTTAGAAATTAGAATATCTCCAAACACAGGAACAATATTTTGTCCTTTAATCTGGCAAACCCATGCGTTGGTAATTTTTAATTTCTTATTTGAGTTCATAAATTATTTTAAAATTTCCTTTATGCTCCAACTTTAATAAACCTACCATAACCAATATTTTGTTCAGTCTTCCCGGATCGATTCATTATTAATTCACCACGTAAAAAAGTTTTTTCTACAACTGAATTAAAAGTTACTCCTTCAAACGGAGTGTACTTACCTTTACTATGCATATCACTAAATTTTACTAATCGTTTGTCCCAAAGATTAATCAAAGCAAAGTCAGCATCATATCCTTCTTTAATAAATCCTTTGTTTTTTAGATTGAAATAATCTGCAACGTTGGATGATAATAGTTTAATTGTTTGTGATAAAGTCAATCTGTTTTTCAAAAACCCTTCGCTGAATAAAAAGGGAACCCGATGTTCTACTCCCGGAATTCCGCCATAAACTTCCCAGAAATTTTTCGATGATTTTTCTTTTTCAGGATCACATCCTGCATGATCTGTTACAACGAAAGCTAAAGTTCCATCTTGCAATCCTTCCCACAATGCTTCACTATCAATTTTATTTTTTACAGGTGGAGCAGTTTTTAGAAATGCTGAAATCTTTTGGTTATTAAAATCTTCTTGTGTGAAGTATAAATAATGTGGACAAGTTTCCGAGGTTATTTTTAATCCTTTGCTTTGAGTTTCTCTGATCAAATCAAAACCTAACTTTGAGCTTAAGTGTACTACATGAATTCTGCATTCTGTTTTCTCTGCGATATCAATAAGCAATTTAATTGCCTTTGCTTCAACCTGATCATCTCTTGCTGAACAGTAAGATTGCCAGTTGTTTTGTCCTTCATTTTTAAAAGCAGTTCTTCTTTCAACAATCAACTTTTTGTCTTCAGCATGAACCGCCATTGGCTTACCGGTTTTCTCAATCCATTTTGCAACTTTCATAATTCTTTTTTCATCAAGATCAGTGAATGTATTCATTCCAGAAATTAAGTAAGTCTTAAATCCCGCAACACCTTTATCTGAAAGATCTTGGATTTGAGATTCGATGTTTAGATTGTTATCAAAATCATTTCCGCAAACGCCACCATAAAATGCAAAATCAACCAAGCTTCTGTTTGTTAGAGCATTCAGTTTAACTTCGAAATTATTTTTATTAGTCACAGGCGGAAGAGAAGTACAGGGCATATCAATCACTGTTGTAACGCCTCCAAAGGCCGCGGCGCTCGAACCGTGATCAAAATCATCTCTATCTTCAAAACCGGGAGTATCAAAATGAACGTGCGAATCGATTCCGCCAGGAACTAAAAGTTGGAATTCTCCATCATAAATTTTTGAGTCGGAGGGGTATTTAATTTTTGTTATCTGATTTGCAAAATAGATTCGTTTTTCAACACTATTTATTTCACCCCACTCAATCTCTGGTGAATACTTATCTACTATTTTTTCAATTTTATCTGAAAAATAAACATCAACAAGTTTTAGTTTATTATTTTTTGTCGATAAAAAAACATTCTTTAATATTTTTGATTTTTTGTTGGGCATACTTATAATAATTATAAAACTAAATCTTCAACCCAACTTTAGTATTAAAATCTTTAATCATTTCATCCCATTTAGGAACGACAGAAAATCTTTCATTCCAATAATATTCGTTATACCACTGAGCATTTAGTTCCTCCACACTTTTCCCTTGTTGTTCAACCCATGTAAAATATTTTAAATTATGAATTGTTTTTTTATCAGTATAAGATAATTCCTTAAAATAATCTGTACCCTGATGTTTGATTATACTTGTCCAATCAACCTCTGCTTGTCGCTCTGAATATTTTCCCCACTCGTCTAAAGCTCAGAAGAATCTGTGAAAACCGTAAAGATGATATCGTCCTCATTATACTCAAAATATTTAGCAAGCTTTATCGAACTAAGTAAATTACAAATACACGAAATGCCTAAATAAGGTAATTTGCTTATTTCATCCTTGTTCAATCCTAATTGCTCAAGCCATTTATGACCTTCAGTTTCAATAAATAATATTAATATTCTTAAAGTCTGTTCATCATCAATTGCAGCAACAGCATCTGTATTTTTAACATTATGAATCCAGGGAACATGTTTGTCCCCGATTCCTTCTATCCGATGTCCGCCAAAACCATTCATTAACAAAGTCGGACATTGTAAAGCTTCTGAAGCAAATACCTTTAATGATGGAAATTTTTTGCGAAGATAATCACCGGCAGCTAATGTTCCAGCAGATCCAGTTGCACTTACATATGCACTTAATCTTTGGTTTCCTTTTTTAATCTGGTTGAATAATTCTTCAATTGTAAATCCGGTAACTTCATAATGCCATATTGCATTACCGAACTGATCAAACTGGTTTAGAATTAAATATTCATCGCTTTCTGCTTCAAGCTCATGACACTTATCATAAATTTCTTTTACGTTACTTTCACAACCGGGAGTTGCATAAACTTCCGCACCAATTTCTCTTAGCCAATCAAATCTTTCTTTGCTCATTTCTTCGGGAAGAATTGCAACTGCGTGCACAGATAATAAAGCTGAATTGAAAGCACCGCCGCGACAATAATTCCCTGTTGATGGCCATACAGCTTTATGATATTCCGGATTCATTTTCCCACTAACAAGGTATGGAGCCAAGCATCCATAAGTAGCGCCTACTTTATGAGCCCCGGTTGGGAAAAATTTTCCAACCAATCCGATTATCCTTGCTTTAACTCCGGTAATTGCTTTTGGTATTTCGAGATAATTGATTTCACCAATGCGCCCTGTTAAAGGGTCATTACGCCAGTTTATCCTAAACAAGTTTAAAGGGTGAATCTCAAGTAGATCAATATTTTCAAGTTTTTTCTGAATAGTTTCTGAAATTCTTTCGGGATGTTTCAATTCATTAAAGGTGGGTAAAATAATTTCTTGTCGTCTGCATCTTTCGATTGTTTTTTGTAAATAATTTTCGTTTTCAATCTTCCAATCCCAATCAAACATTTTAACTCCAGATAATTAGGTATAATTTGTAAGCAGTAAAAAATCATTAAACCGCACAGCAAATATACAATTCAGCGTCTAGAGATAATACCTATTTACATTTACTTGCTTTTCAAAAAAAGATTAAAGTTTTGAAGTCGCTGATGAAATAAGATGAGTGAAAGAATATTCGTTCCAAATTAAAAATATAATTGAGAGTAATTTCATTCTTTTTATATTCCTATTATTATATTCATTTTCATTTGTCAAATCTTTGATCAGATCAAAGATTTGACACCTTGTCTGTTATTTATTTATATAGATACTTCTTTAATATTCAAATTATTAAACTGAGAGCCACTTAGTAATGTCTACGTTAGTTAACCACCCAATAACTTCTTCCTCTTTGTTTCCGGTTTTTGTAATAAAAATATCCTGACAATTATTAATTTTTTCCATCTCTTCTTTAGCTTCCAGAATTGTAGCTGTATTCGGAACGAATGCTACAGCCTCTTCGACTAAATCCTTAATACCGGGATAATTTAAAAATTCTTCCATTGAAAGATTTCTCACATCGAATGACTTAGAACTATCAGATGCAGCTATTCCCGATTCAACAATAAATTTAAAGATAATGCTCTGATGAATTACATATTTTAATATATTTTTCTCGTTTAGCACAGGAACTCTGGTCACAGTTTCATTGAGTAACTCGTACAACTCATCAAGTTTTATCTCGCTAAGTGATTTGTTTTCAGGAATTGTATAAAAAGTTATTTTGTTAAGAGGGATCATTTTTTCGGTAACTGACATTTTATCCCCAAGTTTATCCTTCCTTGCATGATCTCCTTCTCCTTCTTTTGTTTTGAAGAGTGTATTAAATACTTCTCCGAGCTTATCAGTTGCTTGCTTTGAAAACATTCCAACCAAGCCTGCTACTGCTGTAATTCCGAAAATACTAATATCACCCGCTTGAGTATTAACTGATAATAAACCGCCTCTTATCACAAAATAAAAAACAAGCGCTAAGGCAACACCTATGAATGGTCTTAATATATACCACCAGGCCCAGCTCATAACCAGACTTTTATTACCAACATAAGAGACAAATGAAGTAGCAGCGTGAATGTAACTGCCTAGTGCTGCAGCAATAACAACCAATAAAAGAAGTCCTGCCTCGCTGCCAGATTGTATGGACCAGCCAAATAATGAAAAGTAGTTAGTTTCTAACTGCTGCCCATTTTCACCCGCGTAATAGTTAGGCCAGACTTTTATTAGCAGATAAATTAATAGCATAATCATAATTACATGGTAAAGACCAAGAAGAGTAACTTTAAATTTAAAGTATGTATCAGAGGTTGAGGATTTTAATTTTTTCTCATCTGCATTTGTGCTGCTCATATTTTGCCTCCCGTTTTTTTATACTGGTTTATGCGTAAACTTTACTAAAAATTAATAATAAATATATAAGTTGAGATATTACTTCCATTATTAATCAGGATACTTTTACACCATTAGCATCTACAGGCAATTTAGTAAGATTCCAGTTACCTCTCTCTATTTCATTTAAAAATGTCTGAGTTCTATAAATTGTTTTTCTAAGAATAGGTTTTTCATGATACTTTAACCATTGATGACGAATATCCACATATGAAGTAATCCATTTTTTCTCGTCACCTCCCCTGACCGGAGGAAATTCTTTGAAGCGTTTTCTTAAAAACATTAATATACTGCCTGAATGGATGTACGAATCATAAATAACAAGCATACTTAAAGCAAGTTTGAATTCATTTCTTTTAGCCCACTCAACTGCCGGTTGCCAGTAAAATTTATCGAAGAACTTATCCTGCGTACTGTGCATTATTTTATCCTTCTGTGCTGCTTCCTTTAACAACCTCTTAAAATTTTCATCATCAACAAGAGGTTCAGTTCCTATTTTTTCCAGATACGGAACAAAATTCGTTGCGTAGGTTCCATTATTTTCAATGTACATTTCTATAAGCTGCAGAAGATTTCCCTGTTCAGTTGTCTGACTTCTTCCATAAGTAATTTGATGTGAATTATTAATTCCATCAGCATAAATGACCAGTGTATCATATTTACCTTCCGGTGAACCTGATTCGAACACATTAACAATTCTTTGTATCAGGGCTTTTTTATTTTCGAGTGCCATAATTTTCTCCTCCCGTTTTTTATAATTTAATTGTTTTTTTACCTACCTCTCATAACAACAAATCGCCAATTCCTCATTCGTAATAACTACAAAATCAGTCCTACCGGATGTCCAGGCTCCGGCATCAACGTATATATGTTTTCCATTATTAACATCAGTTTTAAAGTAAGGTTGATGAGTATGCCCGACTACACAAATTCTTGTTTCCTTATTTTCAGCATTCTTTTTCAAACGATCAGAATAATATTTTAAAATGTGTCCGTAATTTTTCAAATAATCTTTTTCTGAAGGATAATCATAAATCGGATCTTTACCTGACTGAACTCCCCAGGAATAAAGTTCATCTTTCTGAATGGCATTTGCTGCAACCAGAAGATTCGCAAAAAAATCATTTATTTCTCGTATTGTAAGAAAAACAAACTGACCTGCTTCCCAGAGAGAAGCATTTGGATTTGAAAAATCCATTGCCATAAAGAAAATGTGTTCTCATTCCATTCATCATATTTATTATCTGATCGTAATCAGGATGAGACATCCTGATTTCAATTGCAGTAGCATTTGCGCTATGTAAACCGGGAAAACGCTGTTCGTATAAATCACCAAGCTGATAAATACGAAGTGTCTGATCTTCCAAAGCCATTTCTTCTTTTAAAGTATCGAGATGCTTGAGAAACTTCAGCATTGCAGCGGCACCATACTTAAAGTTATCAAGATTTGAATTGTAGATGTACATATGCATATCAGGAATTATTACAAGAATTTCACATCTACTAAGAACCGGCTGCCAGTCTTCTGAAATGGCATAAGGCTTTCCACCGTTTGAAATAATTTTAATTTTTTTATTTCCTCGAATAAAATCCTTTTTAATTTTCATTTTGATTTACCTCTCTCCATTTAAAGGATGAAACAGGTTCCTTATTAAATTCAATTAATTCGATTGGATAAAGCTCATAGCTGCTTTCATCAAGTTTAAATGATTTTGCATTATTCAGAAGTTCTATATTGTACCAGCTTGAAATTACTCGCCAAGGATGATCGTTATAGTGAACTTCAGCATATAAGGATGTGTGCAAAGGAATCATCAGGAGTGAATCTTTTACTGTTAGCACCTTAGCACTATTCAAATACTTAATGGCAGAACATATAATTGTATCCTGAAGAAAAATGCAGAGAGTATCGCTGGATGAGACGTCCATCGTATAATAATCCGGTCTTTGATACCATATATACAGTTTACCTTTGGAGGTTTTATATTCATCCAGAAATACTTTTATATTCGGATCTACATATTTCCTTCCCCAACCTTCCTCTTCTTCTAACCTTTGCTTGCTACCAAGAGTTGCCACTGGAATTTTTATTTCTTTTAATCCATCAGTCCAGTCTTTAAATAACTGGTTTACGACAAAGTACGGCATACCTGCAGTTAGTTTGCCATCATGCAAGCTGTCGCGCAAAGCTGTTGATTGTACAGTCTGGTTAAACTTTTGATAATCAGGCTCCTGAATAACCGGATAGTGAGTACATCCAATCTGGAAAAAAATTATATGAAGTGATAAAAGAATAAAATTTAATTTGTTTCTTTTCATTTTGCCTCCTAAAGCAAAGTAGTTTTAAGAATTAAATCTTAAGCTGTATTCTCGATATTTCCTTCAGCTGTAATAATAACAGATTCACCGCCTGAAATTGTTTTCCATTTACCGGGACCAGTAAACCTTACCTGCACTCTTCCCCAACCTGAGGGGATCTTCCACGAATATTTTTCATTTGGTGTCAGAATATGTTTATCATATGCAATCCATCTTAAAAAATCATTAGGATGATAAAACCAAATCTCCACTTGTTTTCCGTATGAATTTTTAAATGTAATTTCATTTATTGCTATTGCTTCACCAACTTTAAACACACTTGAAGCACCCTGATACATATTTATTTTTCCATCAATATTCTTTGAATCTCCATAATTGCAGATTCGGTATTCTCCCGGTTCTGTATCTAACGGAATGTCCCAGATAATTGTAATTTTTGAGTTAGCAACAAAATCCCGGTTCCACTTATAAATTGTGCAAGGATCGCTATCTGTAAAGACAGTTATCCATTTATTGTTTTCTTTTCTTTGAACTTCAAGATAAGTTCCTAGAGTTCTCAGATTATTTTTAGGATGACCTCCCCAAAAAATCACTTTAGCTGTTGTTCCTGCTCTATAAAAAGAATCTACATCAGTTTGAACAGACCCGAAAGGAATCCATGGCCAAGGTTGAGTATCTGCAACAACTCCGGTTTGCAAAGTTGTTTGTTTCGAAGAAAGATCTCTTGGAATTGGTCCGGCTGGAACCATTTTTCTATCCTTCATTGCAATAGCCATTTTACTAAACTCTTGCTGGTAAGCCATCAATGTATAAGGTCCAAAATGAGTTGAAGCTCCTTCATAGTTTTGTGTATCATATTCTTCTTTTGTTGTTACGTAACCTGAGTATGCATTAGCATACGTGGCAAGAGCTAAATAATTAATCCCGGAGTTCTGCAGGAATTGCAGGATTGTATTTCTTAATCGTCTTCCAGCCATCGTAGTAAATTCAGCAGGAATACCAAGCAAAACCAAATTACCGATCCTTATTATCTGCAAGGGTAAAACTTCAGGCGAAAGTGGGTAAGGTTCTGTTAATCCTTGTGCAAGAACTATCGGTTTGTAACCATGCCCTTTTTTCATTTCGTCACTCAACAGACCGGGGACTTTAAATCCTGTTAGCAATCCTGAAAGAATAGTAATTGCCTGAAGAATAATATTTTGTTTTTCAATCGGAAAGTCTCCTGTAGCTGTTGCCTTAATTCCCTCCGTTATTCCAAACTCCGATGTGCTATCTTCCGTACTTCCTGCAAACATTGATGCGCCCAGTGCTGCAGGATAAGTTCGGTTTGTGGTTCCTTCAATCTGAACATTGGACATGTCAACGTGTGTATGACGGTAATCTACTTCGCCGAATAATTGAATGTTAGCCGAATCATAAATTTCTTTTGCTTTGTTGAATTGCTTCCTTCCAAATTCCTGCATATGAATAAAATCATGAATAAGATCGGGAACACCGTATTTTATATTTCCCGAAATGTCCCCACAATTAGAATTTGCAAAAGCAGCAATAAAAGTTTCTTTGTCATTAAGATCTGTTCCTTTTTCTTTTTCGAAAAGATAGGAAGCGAATCCTTTGTTATCACCGGTTATAAGTCTGTTTTTATTTCCCCGGTTTGTCGGGTGAATTGGATACCAGTTCACGCAGCCAACTTCTTTACCATCATTTTTAACAAATTTTATAAGAAGCATTTCATTATCTGTGTTTCCACTGTATTTTGCTTTTTCTTCAGGAGGATTATTTTCATAAGCATCAGGTGAGCGATTATTACCGCAGTCTTTAATTTCACCCATGTTGATAAAGATTTTTCCCGGAGCTAAGTTTTCATGAGCTCTCTTTATGGCTTCAACCATTCCACCTACAATACATTCGAAGTTCTGCTTGTCAAATCCAAGTATTGATAAATTATAAAGTGCATAATGAGAATAACCTCCCGGACCGCTGTGAGTGTGTGTACCGCTTAGTAAAACATTATCAATCGTATAAACATCACCGTAAATATTTTTTAATCGCTTAACAACTTCCGTTTTAACAGCTTGGGTGCATGACCATATATCCGCCGATAAAATAATTATCCTCTTACCGGATGATTGATCACCAACAATAAAAGCTCTCGCAAAAAGTCTGGATTGAATTCCTTCAGTCTTTTGATCGATGCTAGCCATTCCCATCATTCCAAGCTCAGCAGCAGGACCGGTAACATCATAAATTCCGGTTCCAATTAAATAATCATTTGGCATATTTAAACTCCGGATAAATAATTGCTGTCATTTTTTTCTAGACAATATTTGATTCAAAAGAAATTATTGTATATGATATTCATTTCGTTGAGTTTCTGGCCAGGTTTCTACTTCATAATCTAAATTAAAAATCCACGGATTGTAAGCTGGTGGAGGTAGTGTATTTTCTGTATTTAATTTTCTAAGGAGTACACTCTCATGAATGACTGGTTTTCCGTGCGTATTAGAATTCCAGGTTCTTACTTTCTTTCTGAAAAGAATTCCGGGAAATCCTTGTCTGGAATTATGCATAATTCCGTCAGCATCTGGATGTGTTTTAACTTTATGCTTTGGATAAATTCTAAGTCCGAATTTCTTTGCTTCCTCAACCATCCATACTAAAGGAATATCTGACAAATCCTGCTCTTTATACCCACCACCGACATCAGTGTGCATTCCCGAAAACCATACCTGTTTCATTGTCTGATAACTTTTAATTTTACTATCCCATATCTTCGGATGAAAAATTAATCTTTCATCGTCAATTGCAAGAGCTTGTCTGGCGTGCTCAACACTTTCGCTTAAAAGTAGGTTGTGATACTTGTGCCTGAACAGAGGTACCCAGTCAACCAGCACATCAAGTTTTTTTATCGGAAACCCGAGGGCAGCAACGGTATCCCAGACGCCAAGAAATTTAATTTTTGTCCAATGGTTATGATTGCGTGCAACTAAATCGTCTGCTCTTTCTTTTCTTTCTAAATCGTTTTCAATTTTATAAATTTTATAAGCTTTTTTTATAAGCTCGGGTCTAGATTTAGGTAATATTCCAAAAAGATGAATGAAAGCCGATAAACTTCTTACAGTTGTTGCCCCTCTGCTGAATCCGAAAAGAAAAATATTATCCCCCGCCATATAATTCTCAAAAATAAACTGATAACATTCATATATGTTTTGTGATATTCCCATTCCACTAATGTTACCGGTAATCTTACGCAAGCCTGTTCCGAGACCACGATCATAAAATGAGATCTGATTCTCCGTCCGGTCTTCAATCATATTGAAGAGCTTATAAACATTAGTATTATTCCCCTTCCCCCCTTCCTGACCCGTGCCGTCGGAAAAAACGATGATGTTTTTCTGCATATAATTTTCCGTTATAATTTTTATTAGATCAAAATTCTTTCCCCAAGAAAAACCTATGAAAAATTTTCATAGTATAATTTAGTTTTCACAAGAACATAAAATAATGAATCTGGGAATATGTGAAATCCTGTAGGTTTTGGATTACTCTTATCTGTTTGAGATAAGCAACAACAAGGAAAATAACAAGAGGTTGTTCGGCAAACTTTTATTAGCGATAAACATTATAAATTACATCGTGGTTTTAATATGTAAAATTAGATAAAAAGAAGCAAGAAGAATCTGATATCTTTAAAACCAAATTTGCATTATAATTACCCACTTTAAATATTTTCTTCTTAATTAGTTGATAAAAATTTTTAACCCCTGAGCCCTGTTTCAAGAAAATTTAGAATTTTAATTGTCGTGTACCAATGCTAAATGATGTTATGATATTTGAAGAAGTGTAAGCATAAATATTTGAAACTGGTATTTCTTTATAGTTAGATACAATTTCAGAGTTAATAATAGAAAAAACAGGTTATGAATATTTAGAATCCGATCTTTTAATACATATATCACTTCATTTCCCATATAAATCCTAAGTTTATCTCTAAAATATGTGCTAGACATTCAGATTTGCTAATATAAAACCTCTACGATAACACATTTAATTTGCTTGACATTGA
>JARRKF010000086.1:0-5311 GCA_037388405.1 Ignavibacteriaceae bacterium
TTCCATATTGGCTTGACTATCCATTTTCATTTCAGCAAATCATTTCCTGGATATTATTAATTTATTCGGGTCTGTTATTAATACAAAGCATTTATTTTTTCAAAAAATATGGCGGCTCCAATAGACGACGAGATAAAACTGAAAACCTTGAATTTGAAAATACTGCTAACCTAGTAAAGGTTAATATTTACAGGTATATAAGGCATCCGATGTATGGGTCTCTTTTGTTTTTATCTCTTGGTGCTTTCCTAAAAAACATATCTGTTCTTACAATTCTTTTGTCAGTTCTTACAATATTTTTTCTAATTCTTACGGCCAAAGTTGAAGAAAAAGAAAATATAAATTTCTTTGGAATCTCTTACCTCGAGTATATGAAAGAAACCAAAATGTTTGTTCCCTTTATCATTTAATCTTTTCGTTGTTTTCTTTGGGAAGAATGGTGAATATATATTTAGAATACTAATTACAACCATAGACTCCACCGACTTATCATCCTTTGTTTTGGTCGGTTCCGATCAAAACCTACAGCAATCTGGGCAATTTAATTCTAAAATTGTTAGGTTTGTAAAAAAACGGGAGACAAAATGACAGCTTTGTCTTCAATCATCAGAGCAATATTTTATTTATTCATATCGAAATTACACTTCCCTTCAAATTATAATAACCAAATAGTACGGATGGATAACGGAAAAGAATTTGGGATTTTCCGGCATATGCATCTTAAATCAGGTCATCAGCCGGAAGTAGGGTCTATATTTATTGTGCGATTTAAGTTCAAGAAGTTTAGTCACGGCACGAACATTAGGTTGTCAAGAATTCCTATTCTATTAATTGCTGGGTTTCCCGGGTTCAGAGATAAATTATGGATGATAGATTGGAAGACGGATTACTGGCAGGGATTATATCAATGGGAAAATGTTGAAACAATTGAAGAGTATAAAAAATCATTTGTGTTAAGAATGATGAATAGGCGGGCTATTGCTAAATCAATTTCATATGAAATAATAAAGGATAGAAATATTGATGATTACCTTAAGAGCAGACTAATTTAATATTGGATTTAATATTTATTCGAAAAAAATATAGAACAGGAAAAAACAGATGGCAGATGAAATAAGTGAAAAATATTGGAGCCGGTTTAGTGCTACCTATGATGAAAATCAGGAATACGTTGTTGGAAAAGATTTTCTGAACGAAGTAAAAACAAACCTAAATAAACTTGTTGATTTGGGAGAGGTTCTAGAATTAGGATGTGGCACTGGCTATTTCACAGAGGCAATTGTAAAAAATGCCGAACAAGTTTTTGCAACCGATTTATCGGAGGAATTATTAAAGAAAGCAAGAGAGCGTCTGGGTAACAAAGATAAAATCACTTTCCAAAAAGAAGATTGCATGAATATTTCTTTTACTTCAAATAATTTTGACACTGTTTTAATGGTTAACTTGATTCATGTTATTGAAGATCCTTCAAAAACTCTACAAGAATGTTTTCGGGTTTTAAAAAATGATGGGTCGCTAATTATAACCAGTTTTACAAATTATGGAATGAAGCCGTTAGAAATTATTAAACTTGGTTTTAGATATATTAAGGTTTGGGGCAAACCACCCAAATACACCCATAGATTTTCACCTGATAGTCTTTGTTCTTTAATAGAATCTACAGGATTTTCGATAGAAGAATCGAGGGTTCTTGGAGACAAAACTAAAAGCCTGTTTATAATTGGAAAGAAAAAAATGATTTAATGAAATGAACAATATTATTACCGATAAATCTCAACAACAAGCTGCAATCGTCAGATTAACCGGATTAACATATATAATAATAATCGTAATTGGAGTGCTCAATTCAATTTTTATTGATTCCAGACTTATAGTCTACGAAGATATTACTCTAACTATTAATAACATTCTGTCTAATGAATTTCTATTCCGTTTTGGCAGTGCTAGCGTATTAATTCTATATCTTTTAATGATTTTACTTTCGGTGCTACTTTATTTGATTCTTAAAAATGTGAATAAGAACCTCGCCTTGATTGCGATGGTATTCAGATTTGGCGAGGCACTTCTGGGAGTGACAACTGTACTCATCAGCTTTATTGTTTTGAATTTATTGAGTAACCAGTTTAATGCAGCATCTATTGAAAATACACAAGTAAATGTTTTAATCGCTGCATTATTGGATGCTCGAAATACAGGATTATATATGGTCCTCTTACTTGTAGGACTTGGTGGAACGCTATTCTTTTATTTATTCTATAAATCCTTTTATATACCTAGAATTCTTTCCATTTGGGGTATGTTCACTTATTTATCAATGCTTATTCTTTCATTAATAAGTATTCTCTTTCCTGAAAGCCCTGATCAATTAGAAATCGTTTTGTATGGATTAGGGACTTTATTCGAGTTAACAATCGGATTCTGGCTTTTGATTAAAGGCGTTAATGTTCAATAGATAGAAGACCATATAGAAATAGAAAAAAATGGAGAGATAAAAGGCGAGCCACCGACCCGCCTTGACTAACTTCTTTCTTTTAACCTCTGACTATTTCATCAAAATTTATCCGCTGAAATTTTAGCGAAGGAGTTCCAACCTGGCGGTTTCAACAAAAGAACTTTCTCTCAAATATTAAAACAGGGACATCTTAAAGATATTTTTATGACTTACTTTGTATTATTACCCAGCCCTTTTATTACTTTTAATTATTTTAAATCTGCTATGTGCAAATCTTCACCACATTAAGATTTGTGAGATGATTTTATAAATGTATAAATATATTTTTATTAATTAGGTTATAGAATATTAAATGCCTATGTTGAACTACCCTTCCAAATATTGGGCCTACTAAATATTCTTTTCAATTGTTACTATTTCCAAAAGAAAGGACTTCCAATGCGAAGTTTCAAATTATTTCTTGGGATAATTATATTATCCATTTTTACATTCTCTGCTTGTAATGAGAATACCACCAACCCCGAGTCTGTTAGCAATGATAATAAATCATTAGCAAAACAGCCCTCCGATTACATAAACATGGCCCGCGCTATAAATGGGAACAGCGGACAAGGCTCCATCTTCCTTGAACCCTCAATCAATGGTTTCGGTATCTTTATCGAAAATGATATTGTTTGGGAACTTGTTGAGATTGCCCCTGGTTTCTTCCTTAATTTTCCAGTCAGTGGTCAAATTGCCTTTTTTGATGCTGCCTTTGGAACGAACGATTTTTGGCGGGAGAATCCAGATGGAAGTCTTTCTGTTAAGTTAGTGAGCAACCAGGCTTCTGCATTCGTCTATGACTATGGTACCGGCGAATCCTACGCAGGCACGGGACATTTGAATACGAAATTCACTGGTGCAGTTGAAGAAATTTGTTATGATCCTTGCATTCCAGATCCGTGCGGATACGAAATTTGTGTCACACAGCTTTTCCCGGACCCTAACATCAATGCCCATGTTGGTACCGGATATGCTAATGTTGTTGATTCCCAGGGAGACACACACCAGATGCAAATAATATTTGTTCAAAATCCTGGTGGTGGAGGCCATATGAAGTTTACCTTGAATTAGGATAAGCTTTTTCAGATTTTATTAATTAATCTGATATTAGGGTCGGCTTAAAACACCGACCCGTTTTTATTTTAAATCAACAACATCTTATGGTGTTACCTATACTTTATCTTCAAAACTACTGCTGTCTCTCACAAAACTCTGATCAAAAAAGCCAGCATAATAATGTCTACTTCATCAAAACCATCTTCTTAGTTTCAACAAAAGAACCTGCTTTAAGTTGATAGAAATAGACACCACTTGGTAAGTTTTCTGCATACCAACTTACCTCATAAGTGCCTGCTTGTTTTTCTTCATTAACTAAGGTCTCTATTTCATTTCCTACAACATCATAGATTTTAATTACAACTTTCGTTGATTTGGGGATTGAAAATTTTATTTTTGTTGAAGGATTAAATGGATTGGGATAATTTTCATAAAGAGAAAATGATTTAGGGATTTTTTGTTCACCTTCAATACTGGTTGGATCTTGTGCAAAACCACTCACTGGAATACTAAAAGTATCTGCATTTGAAGCATTACTTACAATCTGGATATAACCACTGTAGCTGCCCGGAAGAGTTGAGTGAAAATCTATAGAAATACTTTGGCTTTCACCCGGAGAAATAATAAAACTATTTATAGGAGTTGTGAAAACACTGTCGGTTATGTAAATATCGTAAATATCCAAAGGTGCTGAACCCGTATTCATTACCTGTATAATCTTTTGTGAAGTTGAACCAACATCAGTGGTATCAAAAACAATAGAATCTGGAGTGACTGCGATAAAAGGAAATAATAAATCGCTCACTAAGTATCTAGCAATTGCAATATCGTTGTTGCCGGTAGTTGAAAACCCTGATTTAAATCCAGCCAGAACAACTTTACCATCATTCTGAAAATCCAGCGCATTTGCCTCATCCCAATCGGGACCGATTGAAGTAATTAAATATCCGGTTGAAGTGAAGCTTGTATCAGGTAGTCCTGCTTGTGTATAACGAATAAGTATGAAATCCCTGGGATAAATAAGAGGTCCAGAACCCGATGTACCGCATACATATATTTTACCGTCATCCGAAATTTTCAGATCGTATCCGACATTCATATGATCATCGGGACTTTGTTTAGTTACTGTTATCCCATTTGTACCAAATGTTAAAATAGCATTCCCATCCTGATCCAGTTTAGATATGAATAATACATAATCATTGACCGCATCGTATATATACCCTGTAACGAACAAACTGTCATTCTTAACCTTAAGGCCGTATACCGTTGATATATCATTAAATACGGAAGGAAACAAGATACCATTATTTCCAAAACCTGTTATTGGAATTCCCGAAGTATCCAATTTTGCCATTAAAATCTTCTCGCCAAAGTAGGGAGTGCTTTGATAACCATATCCAAAGCCTATAATTGTACCGTCATTCAGAAAACCAATAGTTCTGATCGCTTCCTGTTGTATAGTGGCATCAATTACGGTATATCCATTTGTACCGAATGAACTATCAAGTGATCCATTTGAGTTGAGGCGTGTAAAGAATAGTGACATTGGAGAATTGGTTCTGCCTGCTAAAACAATTTTACCGTCATTTTGTAATGCCATTGTATAACATTCTTCTTCATACCCGCTATAGGAAGTTAAAAAATGGCCATTGGTTCCAAAAGTAGAATCCGGGGTTCCATCTGAAAGGAAACGAGCTGCAAAAAATTCTGAGTTTGATATGGTAACATAACATATTCCGGATACTAAAATTTTTCCAT
>JARRKF010000087.1:0-5264 GCA_037388405.1 Ignavibacteriaceae bacterium
TTCGGACTGATTCATTTAATTCTGCAATCTATGAATACGAAAATAATCTAACAGGTGTGTTATCTAACATAGCTCTTTTTGGTGAAGGTATAAGATGGTATTTATTAATGAGATACAGACCGATTAGAATTTTAACATTGTCAGTTAAATATTCAGAAACGTATAAACCAAAAGAAACATCGCTTGGTTCTGGTTATAATGTCATCCCCGGAAATCTTGATAATTCTCTCTCCTTTCAACTTGATATGAATCTTTAAAGAATAATTTTATTACATTTATGCAGGTAATTTTTCTATGTTTCCAATTAATAATTATCCAAATCTATTTGATTTTAATATATTTACAGAGATAATTTATTATTAAATTTAGCATAAATTTTGAAGAAATTATCAAAATTTGTTCGATAATAAAATTAGGATTGCAAAGTTACTTAATGCGATCCCGGTGGTTGAAAATCATATTTAGCAAATAAAATTCTTAAATGCTCAGTTCTAAGATAAACTTCATATCAAATTATAATGATTTGGTTCAGAATGCTCTCTCCTCTGCGAAGGAATTTCCTGATAACCTTTGTGATTATTTAGTTAATGAATTTGAATTAGAGGCCGCTTCTCTCTTCAAAGTACGTGATAAAAGTTTTGAGTTTTTAGGAAAATCATCTAAAGCAAAAAAATCTCTTAGTGAATCCCCAGCACTGGGATGTAATAAATGTAATGCATTAGATAACAAATCCACAGAAACACAATTTGAAATTAATCCTCAATGCGAATTCAAGGTAAGTGATATTGTTTTAAATGAAGGTTGTCTACACATAAGTGTTGCAGATGACGAAAAAGTATTAATTAAAATTGCCAAGAAAACTGAATTCACGCATGCAGAGCATGACAACCTTATTATTATTGGAAATACCATAAGAAACTTGCTCCGACTTTGGATGGGCAAAAAGGGAGCATTAAGCAGTTCAGTAAGTGAAATTATTAGCTCAATCAGCGCTGAATTAAGAACACCAGTAAATAGCATTTTAGGATTTGCATCACTGCTTAACGAAGAGAGCTTGACTCAAACGCAATTAGACTACCTATCAACACTTAAAGATAATGCTTACGATTTACTTTCTTTGTTAAATGACCTTATCGATCTTGTTAAAATTGAGACTTTTAAAAGTAGTGCGGAAATTTCAGAAATAAATGTTAAAAATTATTTTGACGAATTATTAAAAATATTTGAAGATAAAAACTATCGTAACCGTATTGAAATACTTTCCAATATTGAAAAAGCTGTACCTGAATCGATAAAAACAAATCCACAAAAACTGCAATATATTTTAGTTAACTTAATAACAAATTCCATTCGCTTAACCGAAAGAGGAAAAATTACAGTTTCGGTTTTTTCACCTGAAAAAGATTTTTTGAGTATTAGAATTTCAGACACTGGAATTGGAATTCCATCTGATAAATTAAAAGATATTTATAATCCATTTTCGTTAGTCGATCAATATCTGACAACTGTTGGAAATACAACAGGTCTGGGTTTGACACTTGTAAAAAGATATGTGGATTTTCTTAATGGTGAACTAAATATCACAAGTACTATCGGCAAAGGAACAACCTATAATCTAACTATACCTGTTGAAGAAATTCCAAATATAGAAAAGCAGATCAGTTCATTGCCGAAGTCAGATTTTACCAATAAAGTATTAGTAATTGAAGATGACTACGCAACTTCAAAATTACTTTCGAATTATCTTAACAAATGGGGTTACGAACCAACAATCGTTAATTCAGCAGAACAAACGTTAAAAATTCTTAACAAAGAACAATTTCTTGCAATTTTAATGGATATAGTTCTGCCTGATACCAATGGATTAGAACTGCTTCAGAAAATCCGAGAGGTCAAAAATGCCAAGAGCACCCCGGTAATTATCTGTTCGGTAGAAGCTGAAGAGCAAAAGGCATTTTTAATGGGTGCAGTTGAATATTTTGTTAAACCTATTAA
Source organism: Ignavibacteriaceae bacterium (assembly GCA_037388405.1). Taxonomy (GTDB): domain Bacteria; phylum Bacteroidota; class Ignavibacteria; order Ignavibacteriales; family Ignavibacteriaceae; genus IGN2. Next base: position 1,996 of record JARRKF010000087.1, read on the forward strand.
TTACAAATATTTAATTGAAGTTCTTACAAATTATCGTTTACGTAAAGATTCAAATATTCTAGTAGTAGATGATGATGTTCCTACTTTAAATTTAATTAAAGAAGCTGTTGAACGAATTGGCTTTAAAGCAATTGCGTATTCAGATTCGACTAAGGTTCTGGATTCAGTGCAGAATATGCATCTCGATCTGGCAATAATTGATCTTGATATGCCTGGGGTTGACGGTGTAGAACTTATCGGTTCTCTGAAGTCAACAGAACAATTTAGAAACTTACCTATTATAATTTACACTGGTAAAAAAGATTTTGATGATGATGTTCAAAGACTCGACGGTTTATTTGAAAGCCTGGTACAAAAAAGCAGCACAAGTTTAGACGGTCTTCAAAATGTGATTAATGAAATGATAAACAGGTACGAAGAACCGGCTAAACCCGAAGAAATAATCGAGAAGAAAGATGCAGTAAAAATTCTTTTAGTTGAAGATTATAAACATTCTCAGATAATTGTTACCAGACTCCTAAAGAAAAACGACTTTGACTCGATTGTAGTCGTTGAAAACGGTCAGGAAGCACTGGATGCCGTTCGCCAGCAGCATTACGATTTAATTTTAATGGATATGCAAATGCCTGTAATGAACGGTTTTGAAGCAACAAGAAGAATTCGTGAGCTTGAAGAATATAAAGAAACTCCAATAGTTGCACTTACAGCGTTCGCTATGAAAGGCGACAGAGAAAAATGTCTTGATGCAGGTGCAACCGATTATATACCAAAACCAATTGACAGCCAGGAGTTTATTCAGAAAGTTCGTTATTACACTGAAAACAAATTAGCTGTAAAAAGTTAACCATTTCCCTGACTTAATTACTCCCCTATTTATAGCATTTTACGGGTGTACTTTTTTATCTTTGTTCTTAAGTTATTTTCTTTATTTTGAATTAGAATGAATGATAAAACAACTAGAGTAAGATTTGCGCCAAGCCCTACCGGATATCTTCATATTGGTGGACTAAGAACAGCACTTTACAATTATCTATTTGCTAAAAATCAAAATGGTAAAATCATTTTAAGAATAGAAGATACAGATAGAAAAAGGTTTGTTGAAGGAGCTATTGAAAATTTAATTGATACTTTAAATTGGGCGGAAATAAGTTTTGATGAAGGTCCAAATGTTGGTGGTGATTACGGTCCTTATCTCCAATCTGAAAGGCTGGAAATTTATAAGCAACAGGTTCAGAAATTAATTGATGAACAAAAAGCTTATCATTGCTTTTGTACACCTGAAAGATTAGAGAAATTAAGGGAAGAACAGCAAAAACAAAAATTGCCACAAGCAAAGTACGACAAGCATTGCCTTAATCTTTCTAAGGAAGAAGTGAATGAAAAATTATTTTCAAAAATTCCTTATGTAATTAGACTAAATGTGAAACCGGATGAAAAAGTAATTTTTGATGATATAATTCGTGGTAGTGTAGAATTTGAAACTAATAATATTGATGATCAGGTATTAATAAAAAGCGATGGATATCCAACATATCATCTTGCTAATGTTGTGGATGATCATTTGATGGAAATCACTTATGTAATCAGAGGTGAAGAATGGCTTTCCTCGACACCAAAGCACATCATTCTTTACGATTATTTTGAATGGGAGAAACCAATTTTTGCTCACCTTCCTTTATTGTTAAATCCTGATAAATCTAAATTGAGTAAACGCCAGGGAGATGTTGCAGTTGAAGATTATAGAGACAAAGGATATTTGAAGGAAGCATTAATAAATTTCGTTGCCTTATTAGGTTGGAATTACGGTGATGATAAAGAATTTTATGAAATGGATGAACTTGTTGAAAAATTTTCTCTGGAAAGAGTTCATAAAGCAGGCGCTGTTTTTAATTTAGAGAAATTGAACTGGCTGAACTTTGAGCACCTGCGCAGAAAACCCGATAGTGAAGTTATCAAAAGGCTAAGAAATGAAATTGAGAAATCTGAATTTAAAAATGAAGATTACAGTGATGAATATCTTTCAAAAGTAATTGGTGCAATGAAAGAAAGAGTCTCGTTCATTAAAGAGTATCTAACAAAAAGTTTTTATTTCTTTGAACCACCGCTGACTTACGAAGAACAGAATCTTAAAAAACGATGGAAAGAAGACTCTGGAAATCTTCTTAAAAAATTAAGTGGAAGTTTTGAGAAATTACAAAACCCATCCAAAGAAAACTTTGAAAAAGCACTTGATGAAACTGCCACCGAACAAAATATAGGTAAAGGAAAACTTATTCATCCATTAAGAATTGCATTATCTGGTGTTGGTGAAGGTCCTGGCATATTTGATATTATCACTATACTCGGAAAAGAAGAAACGATATCAAGAATTAATACAGCCATTAAAAAATTGAGTTAAAAATCCTTTGATTTAATATGAATAACGAATCAACAAACGAAGAAAGTAAAAAACAGTCTAATTTCATTCGTGAAATTATAGAAGAAGATTTACGAACAAATAAACATAATGGTAAAGTTCACACTCGTTTCCCTCCTGAGCCAAATGGATATCTGCATATTGGTCACGCAAAATCCATCTGTTTGAACTTTGGACTTGCTGAAGATTATAATGGACTTTGCAATCTACGTTTTGATGATACAAATCCTACAAAGGAAGAGCAGGAATATGTCGATTCAATAAAGGAAGATGTTCAATGGCTCGGCTTTGACTGGGGCAATCGTGAATATTACGCCTCGGATTATTTTGAACATCTTTATGAATATGCCATCAAGCTGATTAAAAAAGGAAAAGCTTATGTGGATTCTCTGAATGCTGAACAGATTAGAGAGTACAGAGGGACACCAAAAGAACCAGGGAAAGAAAGCCCTTACCGAAATCGTGATGTCGAGGAAAATCTTGATCTTTTTATGAGAATGAAATCAGGCGAATTTAAAGAAGGAGAAGTAGTTCTAAGAGCTAAAATTGATATGGCTTCTCCCAATCTTAATATGCGAGATCCGGTGATTTATAGAATACTTCATAAATCTCATCATAGGACAGGAAATAAATGGTGCATTTATCCAATGTATGATTGGGCGCACGGTCAATCAGATTCTATAGAAGGAATCACGCATTCACTATGTACTTTAGAATTCGAGAACCATCGCCCGCTTTACGATTGGTTCATTCAAGAATTAGAAATCTATCCACCTCGACAAATAGAGTTTGCAAGACTTAATCTTAGCTACACAATAATGAGCAAAAGAAAATTGTTAGAGCTGGTTGAAAA
>JARRKF010000088.1:0-8295 GCA_037388405.1 Ignavibacteriaceae bacterium
CAATCTCGTTGGAATAATCAAATGTACCATCAAAATTCATCTGCTTTAACCGGTAATGATATGTTCCATCAAACATCGGTTTGTCTTCAAAAATGTAATTGTGAATCTCTGTCGAATTTCCATGACCTGCTTTAAATCCAACTTCTACAAATTCTGATTCTTCTGAAGATGAAACTGATTTTCTTTCAATTACAAATCCCTGATTATTAATTTCCGTAGCTGTTGACCAGGATAAAAGAACTTTACCATCAGTTACTTCAGCAGAAAAATTATTCAGTTCTACAGGAACAACTAAAGTATCTGTTATCTCCACGGTCCACACACTCAATTGACCACTTTGTAATCTCATCCAGATCGGATAAATTTTTCCATTCCATGCTGCAATGTTCGTATAATCGCCAAAGAAAACTGAAGAAGAAGGTGTAAAAGGTGAATCGCTTACTTTAAAGTTTTCAAAAGTTTCACCACCATCAGTAGATTTAGCTACATACACATCTGTTTCAGCCCCTGTCGTATTTCTTCTATCGTAAAACACAAACCACAGGTGACCGGTGGATGGATCTATTGTAGACCAAACAAAAAACTGGTGCCTTGTTGTGTTATCATCATTAACTTTTATTGGTGATGACCAGGTTGTTCCTCCATCAGTGGATCTTGCCATAAAGATATCTGTGTTTGTTGCACCATTCCTCTGATCGGACCAAACAACATAAATATAACCTCTGTATGGTGAATTACTTATATCGCACATCGTAATCGGAAGACCGTTGCAACGCCAAATACCTGAAACATCAAAATCCCAACCTCCGGGAATATCGGAAATAAAAACGTCGCTTCCCCAGGTGTTTCCGCCGTCCAGAGATTTATCAAAAACTAATCCTAAAGGACCAGCCCAAGCGACATAAATTTCTCCATTCGGTCCAACGCAAGGAACTGCACCTTCATCGGTATTATCGCTATCGATACAATCTCCGCTTACATCGCTGATAGTTATTGCGTTGCTCCAGGTTATTCCCTGATCGGTTGATTTTGAAAATCTTATTCTAGAACTATCACTTGAATTTGAACTTCCGTAATCATCAAACTCCGTCCATGTAACATACAGGTTATTTCTATATGGAGATTGTGTCAAGTCAACAGCAAGCCATTCTTTATCCTGTGCCTGAGGTTGATTCCCCTGTCCAATTCCAACTCCATCATTCCAGGTTGAACCGTCGTTAGTAGATTTCTGAACTACTATTCTATCTATCCACCATCCTGAAACCGGATTTGAAAGATGAGCATAATACAGATTCCCAAGACTGTCAAATAATACAACAGGATCTCCCCAAACACCTAAAAGATTAGAAATAAGTTGAGATTCAATCCACGTATTTCCACCGTTAGTAGAACGATAAAAATTATCTATGTTAGCTCCGCCAGCTAATATGTTGGGATTTAAAGGATTGATTGCAATTGTAACTTCTTCAGGACTTCCTGTTCCATCAATTAAAATGTTTGGATATTGAGAAAAGCTTAACGATGCATAAAGCAATATGAAAAGTAGAATTAAACTAAAACTGAAATTTTTATTCATTTGTTTTCCCGCATAACATAATTCTTAAATTTTTATTTATAAAATTATTCTTTAATTAATTTATTTTTTACTCTGCCTCCTCTTTTAATCGGATCATCCGGATATCCAAGAGCTTTCCAGTTCAATAAGTGATCTCCGCCTTTACCGTGACAGGTTGTGCATTCCAATGCATTGTCTGAACTCATCACTAAATGGTTTATTGGCCGATACATCTTTGTTTCAATAAAATCCACATTCCCAGAAAATTTAAGATTCAGTTCTTGCATACCTTCTTGCGATGCACTTACCCAATTAAAAGTATTCCAGTATCCATCCATACCGTAAAGTTTTGGAATAATCAAAAATTTATTCACCGGATCATAAGGCTGTTTTGATTTAAGGACTTCGAATGGTGAAATCTTAGAATTTGGATCTGAAATATTTCCTTCAGGTTTGTTCAAATCAAGCGATTTTGATTTCTCTATCTCTTCTCCCAGATTATAATAATTCATTTTTCCGTTATTCCAGAAATATTCGGGCTTAACATTTTTTGATAATACTATTCCGCCAAGTGCCTTATCAAATAATTTTTCATCAGTATTTGGAATGGAAGATTCAGTTTCTTCACCAGCCTTTGACCAGTCCCAATCTGTAACAACAGCTTCCTCCCTTGCATATGTTGGAATATGACAGGTCTCGCATGCAATCGCAGAGTAATGTTTATTTAATAATTCCTTCTCGTGTGGAGTTGCATCGTGACAATTTTCGCAAGCAACTTGATCTTCTCCAGTATTCTTTCCACCTGCGATATGATGCTTATTAGTTTCATGACAATCGCTGCAACCAAAACCCAAACCAGCCATGTGAAAGTCTACTTCTTCAGTTGGATTGAAGAGACTTTTATCCATTCCGCCGTTTTTCAATAGAACTCCGCCCATCTGACTGAAGTGACAGGTACCACAATTTTTACTTGTTGGTTTTGCAACACTTTGGGCAATTATCAGTAAATCAATTTTGGATGTATCTGTTGAATATTGAACAGGAGCTTTAACATATGTTCCGGTTTGTTCGTGGCAGACAAGACAGTCAATATTTCCTGCTTCGTTAAAATTAAATGATGCTTCTCTTTGTTCATCAGTTAAATGACAGGTTATGCAAGCTACTGAATCATCTTTTATGGCAATACAAAAATTATTAATTGGGAATTTATTCTCAGGAGATTTTTCATTTTGAACTGATTGTGTAAGATTGCTTGTAAGCCAATTCCAGTGATTCGATTGCAGGACTTCATCCCCTGCGTCTTCGTGGCACATTAAGCATTCTTCAATTACCTGTTGAACATTTTCAAACGGACCCGAAAGGTTTTCTGAATGATCCTGAGCAAAAGAAATTGTGGTGAACAAAATCGTAAAAATTAATGGGAGCAATATTTTCATAATTATTTTCTGTAGAATACCTTATAAATTTGAAATAATTTCTATACAAATTTACCAACAATTCCGGTTAAAATTATCCGTTTGAACCTTTTTCCTCATAATTAATTTTTAATAAAGATGATTTTAGTGGAATAAATGTTGCAATTCTATTTTATTTAAAATATTTTTTCTCGTTTGATGGTTGAAATTGTGAATCTACTAAAAAAACAAGTCAGGAAATAATTTTAAACCGAATGTTGCAAGTCCTGCAACTTTTATAAATAGTGAACGGCCTTTAATTGATGGAACAACATGGAGAACTAATTCAGATATTAATTACCTCAGGTTAAGTGCAATGGTAGGATTAATGGCATCAGTAAATACTGTGGCGTATTTGTATCAGCGGAAGATCTGGTATAAGCGAGAAACGACTGCTTTTCATACACTCGATTTTGTTTTCGATTGGAATAAATATCAGCAGATGGATAAGTTTGGCCACTTTCAAGATGCCTATTTCACAAGTGATCTTGCGGGAAAAATTTACAGATGGTCGGGTTTTTCAGGGGAAACATCTGTCTGGCTCGGTGCACTCTCTGGTTGGCTTTGGATGCTTGAGATTGAAGTCTCAGATGGTTTTATGGCAGATTGGGGTTTTAGTTGGGGAGATATGTTAGCTAACACTGTCGGTTCAGGTTTTTATGTTCTTCAGCAATTCAATTATGACCTTCTGGGAGGAATTCATCCAAAATTCAGCTGGCATAAATCTAAGATCTGGATAGAAAAAAAGAGTAGTTACGATCCCGGCGCTTTTTTTGAGGACTACGAAGGAATGACTTTCTGGCTAACAGTTAATCCACATCATTATTTTCCTGAAAGCTGGAAAAGAATTTATCCACAATGGCTGGCTCCTTTAGGTATCGCTTTCGGTGTAACAGCCAAAGGTATAGCCAACGATGTATTTGGAGGTTACAAAGAATATTTCGTGGGTCTTGATGTTGATTTGAGAAAATTGCCTATTTGGGGAGATTCAAATTTGATGAAATTCATCGCCAGTGAAGTCAACTTTCTACGAATGCCTTTGCCAACAATCCGCTTTACACCTAACGGTAGTCCCTGGTTCGGATTTTATTTTTAAATCTGATTTAATTACATCCCCCCAAAAAAATATTTATTTAACTCCCTTGTATTTAGAGAAATACCACTTCTATATAATTTTGACATAGTTGTTTTTACTTTTTATATAAATAATCAATTAGGTACACAAAATGAAAAAACCTAAATCAAAAAAAGTCAGATTTAATAAAAAAGCTGTACGCGACTATTTATTTATTATAGTTGGTGGCGCAATTATGGCAATCGGTATCGGCGTTTTTCTTGTTGATGCACGTGTTGTGCCCGGCGGAGTTAGCGGACTTTCAATGGCACTTTACTATTTAACAAATGGTTTTCTTCCAATAGGTATAACAATCTGGATTTTGAACATTCCTCTTTTTATTTGGGGAGTAAAGGAGTTAGGCCCTCAGTTTGGTGCAAGAACTTTTGTCGGATTTACATCAAACTCAATCTTTATTGATTTTTTCAGAGGTGAATTTCCAGGATTGAATTTCATCCATCTTCAAAAAACTGAAACAATCATGCAACTTCGGCAAAATGATTTTTTATTTTTAATTCTGATTGGCGCGGCCCTGCTCGGAATAGGACTAGGGATTGTTTTTAAATTCAGAGGATCAACAGCAGGCAGTGATATTGTTGCTGCAATTATGCAAAAACGATTTGGTGTGAAACCAGGAATGGCAATTATGATTATTGACTTTTTTGTCATCTGTCTTGCCGGATTGATTATAGAGTTAAAAGATTTAGCTGGTGACCGAAGCGCAATGACACTTACTTTGTATGCGTTATTTCTTCTGTTCGTTTCAGGAAGACTTGTGGATGCCATCATAGATGGATTTGACTATGCACGTGCTGCTTATATAATTTCGGATAAAAATGAGGAGATAGCAAAAATTATTATGAATGATTTCAGCAGAGGTGCAACAGCAATTAAAGCAAGAGGATTGTACAGAAACGTGGAAAGAGAAATTTTAGTCACAGTTGTTGCATTAAGGAAATTGGGAAAGCTCACAAGCATAATTAAACAAATAGATCCGCAGGCATTCGTAACCGTAAACAACGTTCACGAAGTTTTGGGAGAGGGATTCAGGAAAAGAATTTAAATTCTTTTGCTTTTAATTTACTGATGATTTATTGTGTTATTGAGCCATCAAAATCATTGCAGAAAGTTCATCTACCAGTTGGTCCTCTGAACCGACATAGCCAATATTCTTAAATCTTATATTTTTATTTCCATCTATAATAAACTTTGTAGGGATGCCGCTTACTTTATATTTCTCAACAACTTCATTTTTATCATCAAGTAAAACGTGGAAAGGATAATCGTTCTTTGAAATAAAATCTGTAGTATTCTCTTTTATGTTCTTTACTCGTTCCCAAGTATTTATAAAAAGAAAGACTACGTTCGGATTATCCTGGAATTTCTGAACTGCTTTTTTCATTCCGGGAAAACTTGCCAGACAGGGACCGCACCACGTTGCCCAGAAATCAACAATTACTGTCTTGCCTTTAAAATCTTCAAGCGAAACTTTATCACCATCTAAATCGATCAAAGTAAAATCAGGTGCAGGTTCTTGAATCATTTCGTTTTCAAGTTTAGCTGTTAGCTTTTCCTTCGCAGAATTCTCAATCTTTGATAGATAAATATCGAAACCTTCGGTTGTACCTTTCTCCTTTTGATAAGCTTCCCGCAGATAATCTTTCATTTTTGCGGTTGCAGAGCCCATTTTTATAAAATCGCCAATTACATTCAAAGCTTTAGAATAGTTTCCGTTTTCAACTAAGACTCTTGAATAAAGTTCATTCACATCACCTTCTTTACTTTGTGTATACTGTAGTGCTTCTTCAAGCAAAGGAATTGATTCATTACTTTTTTTAAGATTATATAACACTTCTCCCTGCACAAACAGATTCATACCGAGCATATATTTTCTGTCCTCAAGCCATTCACTATTAGAATAATATTCTGGTTTTTTATCACTTGGATTGTCAACATCCTCTCTGTTTCTTTCTTCACCAAGTTTAGAAATTTGCAGAGCAGTATTCATATCAGCATTTTCTTCAAGCATTCTACTCACAACAGAATAAAATCTAAATGTGCTTACGCGGTTTTTATTCTCTTTAAGAAAATTCAATGCATGTTTGTAGTCTTTTTTATCTCTGTAAGCATTCGCTATAAGATCGTACATATTCTGTGTATAATCACTTTCAGGAAATTTCTTTTCAAAGTTTTTTAAGTACTCTATCTTTTCATTTATATCGGTAATATTCCTGAATTCTTTATACATCTGTTCTTGTATATACTCTGAAGTTGGAAAATTTTCTTTTATGAATTTGTCATACTTTTCTGATTTTTCCTGATTCACAAGTTTTGAGTACCAATTTGCTAGAACTGCATAATCTTCCTCTGATTTATCCGATCTCCGTTCAAGCTGAGCTAGCTCATTATTTAATATTTTATCCCGATCGTCTGACCGTACAGAGTAGACAACTTCAAAATAAGATTGGTAATAATTCTTTTTTTGATCAGGATGTATTTTAAATTCTTCATTGAATAGAGAATAAGCTTTGTCCTTGTCTCTTTCAAGATCAAGATAATAAGCTCCCCACCTATTCAAAGCAGCAGCATAACCAGCCAAACTTCCAGGAATTTGATTTCCGTTATTATCCGACAAGTAAATTAGATATCCTTTCTTATCGTTATTATCTATCTGGTCCTCAGCTTTAAACTTTAACAAAATTCCCAACGTATTTTTATCAGTACTAAATTTCCCGGTAAGGAATTTACTTTCCGGTTTCATTTCAACATCAATTGCGTCTATCAGTTTATTATTGAAGAAATATGCTACACATTTTATATCTTTTGTACCGGCTAAATTTGTGCTATCCGGATTATAAAAAATTGTTATTTCTTCCCCCGGTGAAGCTTTAGATGGTAAGAAGCCAAATTTCTCTTTTAAATGATTTTTATCTGAACAACCATTTATGATAATAACAAAGAATAAAAGAACCGAAAATATCCTGTACATAATTTCTCCATTTATTCTAATTATGCTCGAAAAAATACATAAAGTGGTTTTAAGATACACGGTATAATTCATCGGAACTAAATGTCAGATAATGCGTCTTTATACATTGAAAACAAATCATTTTTCAAATAACTATTGGAGGAGTGCCATGAACAATAGATACAAAATATTAATTCTAACTCTTTTGGGGATCTTGCTGACAATTCCCACTAACCTTGCACAAGAAAAGTTAAATGATAAGATTGAAAATATTGAAGGACCTGTTCAGAAAATAGTAATTACTGCTGATGGTCAAGATTATACTTTCCAGGGAAACGAAGCAAAGCAACTATTTGATAAGATAAAGAAAAAATCTTCTCACAATTTTGTTTGGACAACCTCAGATTCTGCTGATGGCAAAGAAAAAGTATACATAATTAGAACAGATGGTGATGATAAAGACATTGAAATCGAAAGTGAAGGTGAGAATAAAATTATTATTAAATCAGATAAAGATTTAGATGACTTAGATAATATTAAGGGTATCAAGAAAAAAGTAATAGTTGAAGTTGAAAACGGTAATAAAAAAGTTACTGTAACCACGACTGAGAACGGAGAGGAAAAGACTGAAGTTTATGAAGGAAAGGAAGTAGACGAATATATTGATAAAATGAAAGCTAACGATGAAGATTTGAACATTATAATAGAGTATGGAAAAGATAAAAAGAAGGTAAAGAAAATTATCATCGAAACTGAAAAAGAAGAAAAGAATAAATCGAATTCTCTCCTCCACACATAAAGGGACTTTTACAGATTAGTCAAAAGTCCCTTAATATTACCCTGTGAGGGATTTATTAAAATAAATACTTTCACAACGCTCTAATCACCCAACAATTTTGTAATAATTTGCGAACTATTTAATTCTTTCAATTACTTATCTTTGCAAAACTAAAAATTAAGGATATTCTAAATGGAAGATGAAATTAATCTTCATCAAAGTTTTAATAATGTAAACTATAGACAAAAAGAGTATTTAGCTTTTGTAATATTTATAGCAAGCACTTTTTTATTTTCTTTAACTGTTCTTGGATTAACTGATGGTTTTTCTGAACATTTATCATCCTTCTTGTTGAATAATCTTGGATATACAAATCAGTGGTCTACCTACTACGGTCCTGATTGGTTTGTTGATGTCAATAAGGAA
>JARRKF010000089.1:0-10893 GCA_037388405.1 Ignavibacteriaceae bacterium
ATGAAAGGCAAAGAAATAATAAAATTTTTGGAAGATTGGGCACCTAAAGCTATTGCCTGGAATAATGACAATGTTGGTTTACAGATTGGGAATACCGAGATAAAAATTAAAAACATATTAGTAAGCCTTGATCTTTCAGATGATGTAATTCAGTCAGCAATAGAAAGCGAATGTAATTTAATTATCACTCATCACCCTTTATTATATCACCCCTTAAGGAGACTCGACTTCTCAAATGATCAAAATGCACGTTTAATTCAAAAACTAATAAAAAATAACATCTCTCTTTACTCTGCCCATACAAATCTTGATTTTACAAAACATGGAGTGAGCTTTCAGCTGGCTAAGAGATTAGAATTAAAACAAATTAGTTTTTTAAAGAATCTTTCAAACAACCAGATTAAATTGGCAGTTTTTGTTCCTGCTTCTCACTTAAATGATGTTGCTGAAGCTATTCATCAAGCAGGTGGGGGAATAATAGGTGAATATTCTAATTGTAGTTTTAGGACTGAAGGGAGCGGTACATTTAAGGGCTCCCTGGAGAGTAATCCTTCCTTGGGAAACAAAGGAAAAACTGAATTAGTTAAAGAAGTTAAACTTGAAGTTTTAGTAGACGAATGGAAAATAAATAATGTTATTAATTCTATAAAAAAAGTTCATCCATATGAAGAGGTGGCTTACGACATTTATACATTGAAAAATGAAAATGTTAATTACGGTTTCGGGGCAATTGGTAAATTAAAATCTGAAACGAACTTAAAAGAATTTCTGGATTTTGTTTCGTCTAAACTTAAAATTAAAAGCTTTCGTTTTTCAACGGGAACAAAGAAAAAGATAGAAACTGTAGCCGTATGCGGTGGTTCTTGTGGTGAATTAATTGATTATGCTATTAGCAAAAATGCCGATGCTTTTATCACAGCAGATTTAAAGTATCATTCATTCAGAGATGCTGAAGATAAAATACTTCTGATCGATGCCGGTCATTATGAAACGGAAATTCCGGTTTTGGACGAAGTACAAAGAAGATTAAAAATGTTAATTGCCAAAAAAGAGAAAATAAAAGTTTTAAAGTTTAAGGGTTCAACAAACCCAATCGATTTTTATAACAAAAAAGGAGCTAGTTAAAATTGTACGACAGGTTAAAAATTCTTTATCAATTGCAAAAAGTAGATAACCAACTTGACGAACTTGAGGAACTGCGCGGTGATTTGCCAAATATGGTTAGAGAGCTTGAAGAAAAAATAAATGGAATGATTAACGATATAGATGCTAAAGAGAACGAACAAAAAGATTCTCTCAAAAAACGGGATCAAAATGAAGATGAGATAGAAAAACTGAAAGAAAATCAGAAAAAATTCAAAGCACAACTTTACCAGGTACGAAACAACAAAGAATATGATGCCCTAACAAAAGAAATTGATCATACCGAGGAGCAAATAACAAAATTTGAATCCGAAAACGATTCTTTGGCAGATAAAAGCAAAACGCTAACACAGGAAATTGAAGAAATTAATCCAAAGCTTGATGAGTTGAAAAAAGAGCTTAAAGATAAAGAAGCTGATCTTAAAGACATCATTAAAGCAAATGAGAGAGAGGAATCGAAACTGATTGAAGAGCGAAAAAAGATTGAAGGGCAGGTAAAGAAAAGTGACATTTCAACTTATGCCAGAATTAGAAAAGCAAAAAAGGGTCTCGCAGTTGCAACAATTAAGAGGTCGGCTTGTTCAGGCTGCCATAACATCGTCCCATCACAAAGGCAGCTTGAAATAAGACGCAACAACCGTTTGTATTTTTGCGAGTATTGCGGCAGAATATTAGTTTCTTCTGAAATTGCAGAGGATGTTGAAAAATAACCGTTTTCAGAATGAAGATTTTAGCTGATTTCCGCAAATCATTTTGTTATATTTGCCATCAGTTAAATTACTTTAAGAATTCACAATAAATTCTTGAATTGTTCAAAAAAGTTTTAAAGAAAAATAAAATAGTTCAGTCCGGGCAATTGCTTCCACAATTAAGATGGAGGAGGAAAGTCCGAACTTCATAGAACAGGGTGCCGGGTAATTCCCGGGGATTGCAGAAGAAATTCTGTAATCACTGAAAGTGCCGCAGAAAATATACCGCCTCGACTATGGTTGAGGTAAGGGTGAAAAGGTGGGGTAAGAGCCCACCGCTTTGTTGGTAACAACAGAGGCAAGGTAAACCACACCCGAAGCAAGGTCAAATAAAGAAATCTTTTTCTGTTCATTCAGAATGTGAAGTTGTTCGCTTCATGTCCCAAATTACGGTTAATACCGTGTTTGACAGGTTTCCGGGTAGACCGCAAGATCTCATCAGTAATGATGGGACGAGACAAATGATTGCCAGCCGGCAATTGCCGGATACAGAATTCGGCTTACAGGGCTGAACGTTTTATTTGTTCTTTTAAAAGATTGTAAATTCCTATGGGACGAAAACGCTGGAAAATAAAAGATGTTTCTGATGAGCTGGCCGTTCAGAGGCTCGCAGATTCACTTAATATCTCTCCGATACTCGCTCAATTGCTTGTTCTCAGAGATATAAAAACTTTTAATGAAGCCAGAGAATTTTTCCGCCCTTCAATCGACTCTCTCCATGATCCTTTCCTTATGGATCAAATGGAAGCTGCTACAACAAGAGTAATTACTGCCATCACCGAAAACCAAAAAATTTGTATTTACGGAGATTATGATGTTGATGGTACTTGTGCAACTGCTTTACTTTATATGTTCCTTAAAGAACTTTATGCAAATGTGGAATTCTACATACCACGAAGACTTGAGGAAGGATATGGTCTATCAACTGCCGCGATTGACTCGGTAAAAGAGAAAGGTACAAATCTTATGATAGCAGTTGATTGTGGAATTACTGCTATTGAAGAAACAAACTATGCAAATCAACTCGCGATGGATGTAATTATTTGCGATCATCATCAACCAAAAGAAGAGTTGCCCAAAGCTTATGCTGTTCTCGACCCTCTTAAACCAGGCTGTAATTATCCTTTCAAATATCTTTCAGGTGCGGGCGTTGCTTTTAAGCTAGCCCAGGGACTTTGTGAGAGAATTGGCAAGAGAGGACTTCCTTTAAAGTATTTAGACCTTGTCGCTCTTGCGGGTGCAGCTGATATTGTTCCCATCGTTGATGAAAACAGAATTCTTGTGAATGAAGGTTTAAATCAGATAAATAATAATCCTCGACCCGGTATTGAAGCTTTGATCGAACAAAGTAAACTTCAACCAGGTCAGCTGACATCGGGGCAAATTGTATTCACACTTGCACCTAGAATTAATGCCGTGGGAAGATTAGGTGATGCGGAACGTGCAGTAAATCTTCTTATTACAACCAATAAAAAAGATGCTCTTGAATTGGCGGAAATACTGGAAACCGATAATTATGAGAGAAGAAAAATTGATGTTGATACATTTGAAGCAGCAAAAGAAATAGTTGAAACAGAATTTGATCTTGAAGATGAGCTTGCAATTGTTTTACATAATGAAAACTGGCATCCCGGCGTAATAGGAATAGTAGCCTCACGACTCGTCGAAAAATATTACCGCCCTTCTGTTCTATTAACAACCATAGATGGTGTGGCCAAAGGATCCGCTCGCAGTATAAACGGTTTTAATATTTATGAAGCACTTCAAAAATGTGAGGATTTACTTTTACACTTTGGAGGACATCAGGCGGCTGCAGGCCTTGCACTTGAATTGGAGAAGGTTAAAGAATTCAGGAGAAAATTTAACGAGGTTTTAAAATCATCAATAACCAGTGATGATCTTTTACAGGAAATAAATATCGATTCAAAAATTAAATTCTCTGAAATAACTCCAAAGTTTCTTAGAATACTTGATCAGTTTTCGCCGTTTGGACCAGGAAATTTGAGACCATTGTTTTTGGCAGAGGAAGTGCATATTGTGAACACCCCCAGAATTGTTGGGAATAATCATTTATTAGCAAGTTTTAAACAGAACGGATCTGAAAAAGTTTTTGATTCAATTGGTTTTAATATGGGCAACCATTTTGAAACGATTAAACAAAACAATTACGAGCTTGATATAGTTTTTTCAATAGATAAAACCATAAGGGATAATAGAATTTATCCTCAATTAAAATTAAAAGATATTAAAACGAAAATTTAACGAGGGAGATTTTTAAAATGTCTGGGCATTCAAAGTGGGCAACCATCAGAAGAAAAAAAGGAGCACTTGATGCGAAGAGAGGTAAACTCTTTACAAAATTAATTAAGGAATTAACCATTGCTGCTCGTGAAGGTGGGGGCGATCCTTCCGGTAATCCACGACTTCGTTTGGCAATTGATAATGCAAAAGCAGCTAATATGCCGGCAGACAATATCGATCGTGCAATTAAAAAAGCTACTGGTGAACTTGAAGGAATGACCATCAGCGAATTAACTTACGAAGGTTACGGTCCGGGAGGCATAGCATTACTGGTTGAGGTAGCAACAGATAACAAAAACAGAACAGTTGCAGAAGTACGACATATATTCAGCAGGCACGGTGGGAATATGGGAGAAACAGGTTCGGTTGCTTGGATGTTTGAGAAGAAGGGAATTATTTCTCTGCCCAAACAGGGAAAAACAGAAGATGAGATTATGGAAATAGCTTTAAATGCTGGTGCTGAGGATATGCGTACTGAAGATGAGTACTTTGAAATTCAAACCGATATCGAATCATTTGAACCGGTAAGGAAAACTATTGCTGACAAAAATCTTTCGATGGATAATGCATCGCTTCAATGGATTGCAAAGAACACTATTAATATTACCGGTGAAAATGCTGAAAAGATGATGAAATTAATCGAAGGGCTTGAGGATTGTGATGATGTACAAAACGTTTATTCAAATGCTGATTTTGACGAAGAATTTATAAAACAGCAATCTTGATTTTTACATTCACTGAATTAAAATAATGATTATACTAGGTGTTGATCCGGGCACAAATATTACCGGCTACGGATTAATAGAATACACCAACAACAAATTCAGAAGAATCTCTCACGGGGTTATTCGTCTTCCATCTAAAAAATCACTATCACAAAAACTCGAAATAATTTATAACGAACTCGATAAACTGCTAAAAACCTATAAGCCGGATGAGTTCGTAATTGAAACTGCTTTCTACGGAAAAAATGTTCAATCGGTTTTAAAAATTGGTTAATCCTTGCAGCTGTTCATAATAAAGTGCCAACTAATGAATATTCACCGCGGGAGATTAAAAAAGCTGTCGTGGGAAAAGGAGCAGCCTCCAAACAGCAAGTAAATTATATGGTTACCACAATTCTGAATTCTAAAAAGATTAAATTTAAACCTGACGAAAGTGATGCCCTGGCAATTGCATTGTGTCATGCTTTCAGATTAAAAGCACCGTCTTTTAACAAGAGTAAAAGCTGGAAAGATTTTATTGAAGCTAATCCGGGAAGAGTCATTGGCCAATAATCATTTGTCATTTTTTGTCATTCATTGTTTAACTGCTTCAATTAGCTTTTTGATAATTTTCTATTTATAATTTTTAATTTCTATTGACATGATAGGATTTCTAAGAGGAAAAATAATCTCATCTAAACCAACCTACATTTTGCTGGATGTTAATGGTGTGGGATACACAGTTAAAATTTCAATTAACACTTTTGAGAGAATTAGCGGTAAAGAAACTGCTTCTCTTTTCATTCATACAAATGTAAAAGAAGATGCTATTACATTGTTTGGATTTTATTCTGAAGCAGAGAAAGAAATGTTCGAGCTATTGATTACAATTAATGGTGTTGGTCCAAAGTCAGCATTGAGTTTGCTTTCGGGAATTTCCACAGATGATTTAAGACAGGCAATCATCTCAAATAATATTGAAAGGATAGTGGCTGTTCCTGGAATTGGCAGAAAAACTGCTGAACGTTTGATTCTTGAATTAAAAAATAAAGTAAGAGACATAAAAGAAGAAGGAAGCAGTCCTACGAAACCAAGTCTGCAGAAAGAAGCCGTAGCTGCACTAACCACATTAGGTTATAATCTTGCTTCATCAGAAAAAGCGGTCAATAAAATTTTGTCAGAACTGCCAAATAGCAGTTTGGAAGAACTGATAAAAAGATCATTGAAAGAATTGAACAACTAAACAGCCATAAATGTACGAATTTGTGGCTAAACAACTTTGCAAACAAGCTCTGCAATTTCCCCAAGCTTTGCTTCTATCTTATCTCCTCTTTTAACTTTACTAACACCTGCGGGAGTTCCTGTAAAAATAAAATCTCCTTTTTCAAGGGTCATCACTGAAGAAATGTATTCTACAATCTCTGCTGGATTGAAAATCATACTTTTAAAAGTATCGCTTTGTTTTACAACTCCATTCACTTTAAGTTTAAGTTTCTCATCTGATTTCAATTGATAATCTTTTTTCAAAACGAAATCTGAAATAACTGCGGAAGTATCGAAGCACTTGGCGAGTGTCCAGGGATTTCCCTTCTTCTTTAATTCGTTCTGAACATCTCTTAAAGTCATATCAAGTCCTACTCCATAACCTATGATTGCTTTTTCAGCTTGTGACTTGTTAGCTTTTCTAATTGTCTCACCAATCAATAGTACAAGTTCAACTTCATGGTGAAGTTCGTTTCCAAAATCGGGATGAATAATTTCTCCTCCTGAATAAATTAATGCTGATGGTGGTTTGAGGAACAGAACAGGTTTTTCAGGAACCTCATTTCCAAGTTCTTTTGCGTGCTCTACATAGTTTCTGCCAACGCAGACTATTTTACCAACAATAAATTCTTCTTTTGAGTTTTTGATTCGTGCTGTTTTCACGTTTTCTGTTTCTTCTTTGTTGCTGCAGGAAATAATATGTTATTTAAAATCAGTCTGTAACCCGGTGAGTTTTTGTGAAGACTTAAATCCGTCGGTGGATCGCCGACAGCATGCTTGTAATCTTCCGGATCGTGACCACCGTAAAATGTAAATGTTCCCCTCCCAAAATTTCCGTGAATATATTTTACCTGATCCGTTCCTTTCCTTTCCCCAAGAATAATAACTGAGCTTTTAATTGTACTTCTTCTGAACATTGTTGTCTGCCCCATAAAACCTTTTATAACATTTACGTGGCATTGTGTAAGCATTGTTGGAACAGGATCGTACTTTGCCGAGAATTCAAACAATGTAAAATAATCATTCTGAAAATCCCCAATTTCAATTGGCTGAATATCTATGTTGCTGTATTCATAAACATAAGGATTCATTTCTAGTTTAAAATTTGTAAAGGCAAGTGTATTATCGAAGTTTAGTTTTTTCTGTGCATCAGGATCTGCAGCATCACCATCATACATAGGTGCACAAATATCGACACCAATTGCCGAAAGTGCAATGTCATAAGAATCAGTTGCGGAACACATTGCGAAAAGGAAACCACCACGACCAACATAATTTTTTATATCTACTGCAACTGCTTTCATCATTTCTGAAACTTTCTTGAAGCCGTTTTTCTTTGCATCCTGCTCATAGCTCATCTGCTGATCAATATACCATTGCGCATTACTGAAGCTCGCATAGAATTTTCCGTACTGCCCAGTAAAATCTTCGTGATGTAGATGAAGCCAATCATATTTATCCAGATCACCGCGTAGGATTTCATCATTCCAGATTTTATCGTAAGGCACACCAGCATATTCAAGAGCAAGAGTTACAGCATCATCCCACGGCTGGAAACCCGGCGGAACATAAACTGCAATCTTGGGTGCTTTCTCCAACCTAACCACATCCATATTCTGCTCATCACTTTGAACAAAAGAATAAATTTCAGTAGCCTGAGACAGCGTTAGTGGTTCGAAAGCAACGGCATTCAACCTGCATTCTGCGGCGAGGTCATTACTATAGTCAATCATAAAAGATCCACCGCGATAGTTTAAAAGCCAGTCAGCTTTGTAACCTTTCGTAAGTGCCCGGTACGTTATTCCATACGCTTTAAGATGATCGGTCTGGCTCAAATCCATATAGATTAGAAGCTTTGATTGAGGGAATGCTGATACTGAAAACAGGATGAAAGTAACAAATATTTTAATGACGTTTTTAATCATAATGAAATCACAAACAGAATTGTTAAACTGTTCTATTGCTATATTGTTTTAACAATTTAACAATGCAGCAATAAAAATTACGCTGACTTCTTCTCCGCTTTTATAAATATCGGTTCATCCCCTTTTTCAATTACGTCTTTGGTGATTACACATTTGTCAAAATCCTTTTTATTCGGAAGCTCGTACATAATATCCAGCATAAAATCTTCAACAATTGATTTCGGTTCGGTTAAAATACTTCTCATTGCTTGATGATTAAGCTGATGCAGAGGAGTGACAACCGGGATCCTTCCTATTAACTCAGGAATTAAACCATACTTTAGTAAATCTTCAGGTTGAATGAATTTTAGAAGTTCATCATCTTCTGTTTTATCTTTAATAGTTCTTTCAAAACCCATTCTGTTTTTGTTTATTCTTGCAGCAATAATTTTATCAATCCCATCAAAAGCTCCACCAAGAATAAATAGAATGTTTTTTGTATTAATATTTATAAGACTTTGCTCAGGATGTTTTCTTCCGCCTTTTGGTGGAACACCTGCGTTTGTTCCTTCAAGTATTTTTAGAAGAGCTTGTTGAACACCTTCGCCAGAAACATCACGCGTGATTGATGTGCTTTCACTCTTTCTTGCAATCTTATCAATTTCATCAATGTAAACAATCCCTTTTTGTGCTCTATCAAGATTATAATCCGCAGCCTGAAGAAGATGAACAAGAACTGTTTCCACATCATCGCCAACATAACCGGCTTCAGTTAATGTTGTTGCATCCGCAATCGCAAACGGGACATCTAGAATTTTAGCGAGAGTTTGTGCAAGCAAAGTTTTTCCTACACCTGTGGAACCTATCAGCATAATGTTACTTTTTTCAATTTCAACATCATCAAGTTCAAAAAAAGTTGATCGTAGGCTTATTCTTTTATAATGATTATAAACCGCAACAGATAAAACTTTTTTTGCTTTATCCTGACCGATAACGTATTCATCAAGCTGCTTTTTGATCGATTCAGGTGTATGGGTATACTTCCCTTTGTTTTTTGAGTTTTGATAAGTAGCCAGATTATTTTTAAGTATATCAACACTGCTTGCAATACAAATATCGCAGATATAAACATCTGGACCAGCAACCATACTTCCTACTTCGTGTCCTTCTCTTCCGCAGAAAGAACATTGAACAACTTTCTGTCCCTGTTTTTTATTCATTCAAGTACCGGGTTTGTTTTGTAATAATAAAATCTGAGCTCTTGCATCATCCAGATAAATTGATTTTGGATAATCAGCTAAAAGCTTTTGGTAATATTCTTCCGCTTTTGTGTAATTCTTGAGTCCAAACTGCTGAATTTTTCCGAGCAAATATACGGCTTTATCTGCATAGATATTTTTTTCTCCTTCAGAAGAAATACTATCTAAACTAGAAATTGCTTCGGTATAATTATCAATTGCAATCATCATTTCGCCGTATCTTATTCCGGATATTGCATGAAGAACGAACGCCTGCTTATTATCAAAAAGTTTTTTATACACATTAGCTGCTTCTTCAAACTTTTTCTGTTCAGCAAGAAACTCAGCCTGTGCAAAAGTTACAAGATTAGACGAATCACTCATCTGAGGGTTCAATAATAATGATAGTTCCAGAGCATCATTTGCCGAATTATCTTTTAAATCTGTCAGCACTTTTGATAAATCAATTCTGGCAGCATCAATATCTCCCTGATAAAGTTTTACTCTAGCAAGTTTATAAACAGCTTCATTTTTTTCATTTTGATCAGCACTTGCAAGACTTGATATTGCCGAGTAATATTTCTCTGCTGGATTGAGATCTCCCTGAATCAAGGAAATGTTTCCCAGTTCAAGATAAGCTTCAGCTGCACTTTTTGAGAGAGGTGCTTCAGTAACTATTGTGCTTAAAAGCTTCTGGGCTGTTTCATAATCATTTAATAAATAAAAATTGATGTTAGCTGTTCTTAGCATACTTTCATAAGCTGGTTCTGAATGTTTATAAAGATTCGTAACAACATTGAAAGCATTTATTACTTTTTGAGTTTCTTCTGATTGAAATTTTTGAATCGGAAAATAAGGCTTCCACAATGGAAGTGTTTTTCTATAATCTTCGAGAAGTGAAGCTTCAATAGATCTTGCATATCCCAACTTAGCTTGTGAAATGATTGGTGACCCGGGATATTTTTCTGTTATCGTCTCAAACACTTGCGATGAAAGTTTGTACTGTTTTTCGCTGAACATCTGCTGACCAAAATTATAAAGGTCTCTACCGTTGCTCGATTGTTTCTCATCAATATAAAGGTACATTTCGTAAGCTTTATCATAATATTTCTTCTCCACATACAATCTTGCAAGCAGATAAGAAAAGCTCATAATATTTTTATCAGCACAGTCTTCAATCACTTTTATAGTAGCATCAAGCGCACCGGGTCTGTTTATATTTTGAAACACCCTTTGCTCAACGGCCTGCAATTGGGACGGATCAGTAGAAAGAATAAAACAGCATTCTTTAGCTGCCTTTTCAAATTGCATAGTAATGGAATAAAGCTGAATAAGATTATATGAATACAAAATCTTATCGTTGGATGCTTCTTTTCCTTTTTCATAAAACTCGATAGCTTTTTCAAAAGCTCTTTGCTCAACGGCATATTGGGCAATTATTCTATAAAGTGAAGGATTTAATTTCCCCGATTTGAATGGTTCATCCCAAACTTCAAAGGCTTTCTCTTCGTTCCCCATTAAGTAATATGCTGAACCCAACATTCCATAAGCACTTACATCAGCAGGATTTTGTTTGACTCTTTCTTCAAGA